>CAYSIU010000173.1:0-6201 GCA_964431095.1 uncultured Chitinophaga sp.
TTTCAATACAACAGTTGGTTGTGTTATGACAGATCCCAGAAATATATCCATCGAAGATTACAGCTATTCCCTCCCGGAAGAAAGAATTGCCAGATATCCATTAGCGGAAAGGGATGTTTCCAAACTCCTTATTTATAAAGAAGGGTTCATAAAAGAAGATATTTACCGGAATATCGCTGATCATATCCCGGAGAATTCCCTGCTGCTCTTCAACGATACCCGGGTGGTGGAAGCAAGATTGTTGTTTCAAAAACCAACGGGCGGTATTATCGAGATCTTTTGCCTGGAGCCGCATGAACAATATGCCGACATCGCAGCTGCGATGCTGCAAAAAGAAAGAGTGTTCTGGCAATGCCTGGTAGGCGGTGCTTCCAAATGGAAACACGGACAGATCCTGGAAAAAAAGATCAGCAAAGATGGAAAAGAAATGAAGCTCACCTGCCGCTACACAGAAAAAAGGCCGGATACATTTGTTATAGAATTATGCTGGTCACCTCCTGAAATGAGCTTTGCCGAATTACTTCATCATTGTGGCGCCATCCCTCTCCCCCCTTATATCAAAAGGGCTGTGGAGCGATCCGATGCGGAAAGATACCAGACCGTTTATGCCCGTGAGAATGGATCGGTAGCGGCTCCCACGGCCGGGCTTCATTTTACATCGCGGGTCTTTGAAACATTGAAAGAAAAAAATATCGGGATTTCCTACCTCACGCTGCATGTGGGGGCAGGGACTTTTAAGCCGGTGAAAACCGTCCGTTTAAAGGACCACCCGATGCATGCAGAATGGATCGACGTTTCAAAGAAAACCATTGAGAAGATTCTGCATAACCTTCATAATAATATTATTGCCGTCGGCACTACTTCACTCCGGACCATGGAAAGTCTTTATTGGCTGGGAGTTAAAATGCAGGAGATGGGAGGCGGCAAACAAGAGGCAGTAGCCTTGCTGCAGTGGGAGGCGTATGAGCTGGTCAAAAAAAATATTCCTGTCGAGGATGCGCTTCAGACTTTATTGAATTGGATGGATAATAAAAATATGGACAGGCTTATTACCAAAACCCAATTATTGATCACCCCTGGTTATTCTTTTAAAATAGCGAATGGGCTCATCACTAATTTTCACCTGCCCCGGTCTACTTTGCTTCTGCTTGTAGCGGCTTTTACCGGCGAAGACTGGAAAAAAGTTTATGATCATGCCCTGCAAAAAGATTTCCGTTTCCTGAGTTATGGAGATGGCTGTCTATTATGGAGAGGGCTCCCCTACTGACTTCAAAATCAGCCCGGATACAATTACTTGTTTCTTGTGCCTTTGTCTTAGGCCCGGACCCTGATCCCTGTCTGCTAAATTTTTTTGAGTGGCAACTCCACCGTAAAAGCACTTCCTTTTCCCAATGTGCTTTCGGCTTTTATATCTCCTGCATGAGCTTCTACCATTGTTTTTACATAACTCAGGCCCAGCCCAAAGCCCTTTACATTGTGCACATTGCCTGTATGCGCCCGGTAGAACCGCTCAAAGATCCTTTTTACCGTATCCCGGTTCATACCGATCCCGTTATCTTCAATCCGGAATGTGAAACGTTTCCCGTTGGATTGAGTGGATAGTTTGATGACGGGTGGTATGTTATCCTTTGCATATTTCACGGCATTGTCAACCAAATTATTGACCAGGTTGGAAAAATGGACCTCATCGGCATTGATGAGATCGTTCTGGGCTTTCAGTTGTAATTCTATTTTTCCTTTCTTGTCTTCGAGCTGCAGGCTGAAAGTATCCACCACCTCTTTTATTATTTCATGCACATGTACCGGCCGCAGGTTAAGGTTCGCTTCCTGCTTTTCCAGTTGGGAGGCTTTCAGGATCGTTTCCACCTGCCGGTTCATCCGAAGATTTTCCTCTTTAATGATCCCGCTGAAATAATCGATCTTCTGGCGGTCGTCTATCACCTTATCGTTCCGCATGGCATCCACCGCCAGCGAGATGGTGGCAATGGGTGTTTTGAACTCATGCGTCATATTATTGATAAAATCATTTTTTATCTCCCCGAGTTTCTTTTGCCGGAGCATGGTGCGGACGGTAAGATAAAAGGCAGCGATAATAATAAGTGTAAAAAGAATGGAAATGATGATCCGCAACAGGAGCGATTTTAAGACAAGGCTTCTGATATCGGGGATCACAACGAACAGCACTTCATCTGCGCTCAGGTTCTCACCGGCGGTTCCGCTCAGGGCATTGATGCCCCAGTTAAAGGAAAAATTCCCGGAGCTGTCCTGGAGCGCCGCGGTATAGCCCGCCGAGGCTTTCTCCAGAACAAAATTGCCCAGCCGGTCGAGCGATGCGATACCGAATTCGAACTTTATATTTTTCAGGCTATTCTGTAAAAAAGCTTTTACAAATTTTTGCCGGATCTCTTCCACGTCAAAACGGCTGGCCACAGTGAGGGGCTTATACAGGTCGACAGAAAAATCATCGTGCAGGATCAGGCCTCTTTTATTGTTCCCGATCACGTCATTGCCTTTGTTTTCGGACAACTCCGTTCCCACCATCTTGGTTGCATCTATCACGCTATGTTCTATCTGCCCTTCCCTTACCAATACCATATTTTTTATCCACGAGACCTGGATGGCAATGATCCCAACCAGTGAAAGGCTGATGAGAACGGTAATAATGGTAAAAATTCTTTTCACTTCATCAATTCATTGTGCCTAAGATAGGATATTGAAAGCATAATCAACCAGGATCAGGATGCAAAGGATGACCATTGATACATCAAATCATAAAGCCTGATTTTCATTTTTTAACAGTCTTTTTTCAGGCTTTAATCAAGGCTCCCCGTCTTGCAACTTTTCCGGATGCTGCAAAAATACATTTCCCCTGTTTTTTTCAATCCCCCGGAGAGGGTATAGCTGGTTATTTTAACGGGGTTTTAGAATAAAGAAGCGCAAAGGGTGCCGGCCGGAACAACCCCGGCGGCTTCTCTCCCGATTGAATTTTCAACAGGAATTTCAAAAAAAGATTTTTCATCTTAAATTGAAGTATGATTGAGCCCGCCCCCGGTATATTACTCATTGCTGATCCTTTTTTAAAAGATCCCAATTTTCTGCGGACCGTGGTTTTTTTATGCGAACACAAGGATGAGGGAAGTTTTGGTTTTGTGCTCAATCGCCAATACGAAAACACACTGGATGAGCTGATCCCGGAACTGGAAGGACATAAACTGCCCGTCTTTTATGGGGGACCGGTCCAGGTGGATACCATTCATTTCCTTCACCAGTACCCTGAAGAGATTCCCGGTGGCCTTGAAGTGACGAAAGGGGTATACTGGGGCGGTGATTTTGATGCGGTGATCACTCTGATAAAAAATGAGAACATTGACGTCAGCAAGATCCGCTTTTATATCGGCTATTCAGGATGGAGCGGCGGCCAGCTTAGCGAAGAGATGAATGAAAAAACATGGCTGACCGTAAAAGCCAGTCGTAAACTGATCTTCCATTCCAATTATAAAAACATCTGGAAAGATTCGCTCAAACTCCTCGGCGGTGACTACGAGATGATGGTGAATTTCCCGATCGATCCCCAGCTGAATTGAATATTGGATACCGGATGATTTAAAATGAAACGCGTTTTAGTTTTTCCGCTGATCTCTTTGTTATTAGGCTTCCCCTTCTGCAATAATTTAAAAAAACTGGGCTCTGTTCCATCAGAACTGGAAATGATCCTGGGGCTGAAAGAAGCATTATCGCAGGGCCTTTTCAAAAGTTTTGACGCATTTGCGGATCCTGCCGGCCATCCTTGGGTCCGTTTTGTCTTTCCCGGGGATGCAGATAAGATCGAAAAGACGCTAAAGGATTTCGGGCTCGATAAAACCCTCGACCAAATTACCGGAAAATTCACCAGGGCCATGTCATCTGCCGTGGCGGTTTCAAAACCGATCTTCCTGGATGCCGTAAAGAATATGACGATCAGGGATGCAGCTCATATCCTGGTTACGGATAATACCCACGCCGCCACAGATTATTTTAAACAAGCCATGAAACCCGCGATGATCATCGCTTTTCATCCTATTGTTGACAGCACGGTAAAAGTGGAAGGAGCCGATGTGGAATGGAACAGTATTACAAAGGTCTATAACAGCATTCCATTTATCAGTAGACCGCTGGAAACCAGCCTTACCGATTTCATTTCCGCAAGGGTTATTGACCTGATGTTCCTGGCAGTCGCTGATGAGGAAGAACAAATAAGGGCGAAATACGAATTCAGGAAAACCGACCTGATGAAAAAAGTGTTTAACTATGCCGAACTGGAATTAAAACGAAGAGTTCAAAAAAATAATTGATTTTCCAGAATCGTTTCTTAAGGACTTTTCTGTCCTGCTGGAGAAAAATTACTCAACCGGAACAGCCCCTTCCACCAATACCGTCACTTTATTGTTCAGCACTTCCACGAATCCGCTTTGGATATCGAAATAAGCGAGATGGTTTTGTTTATCCCTCAGCACTTTTATCCGCCCGGGTTTCAGGGCGCTGACCAGTGGTGCATGTTTATCCAGCACTTCAAACGAACCACTGATCCCCGGCATCTGCACCCCGTAGACCTCGCCATGGTAGAGCTTTTTTTCAGGAGTAAGTATCTCTAGATTCATAATATGCTGATATGCTAATGTGCTAATGTGCTAATCTGCTGATATGCCGATGAAGGGGCTATTAGCACATTACCACATTGCTGATTAGCAAATTAACCCTGTGCCTGCGCCAGTAATTTTTTTCCTTTCTCGATCGCGCTATCGATCGAACCTACCAGGTTGAATGCTGCCTCTGGGTATTCATCTACTTCACCCTCCATGATCATATTGAAACCGCGGATCGTTTCTTCAATCGGCACAAGGACTCCTTTTAACCCGGTAAATGCTTCCGCCACGTGGAAAGGTTGTGACAGGAAACGCTGAACTTTTCTGGCACGTGCCACGATCTGTTTATCCTCATCACTCAATTCATCCATCCCCAGGATAGCAATGATATCCTGTAATTCTTTATAACGCTGCAACATCGATTTTACCCTGTTGGCGCAATTATAATGCGCTTCGCCTACTACCTGGGGGGTCAGAATTCTTGAAGTAGAATCCAGGGGATCGACAGCGGGATAAATGCCCAGGTCAGCAATTTTTCTTGATAATACCGTGGTTGCATCCAGGTGAGCAAACGTGGTAGCAGGTGCAGGATCAGTGAGGTCATCGGCCGGCACATACACGGCCTGTACCGATGTGATGGAACCATTCTTGGTAGAAGTGATCCTTTCCTGCATGATACCCATTTCAGTCGCCAATGTAGGCTGGTAACCCACCGCGGAAGGCATACGTCCCAGCAAGGCCGATACTTCAGAGCCAGCCTGTGTGAAACGGAAAATATTATCCACGAAAAAAAGGATGTCACGCCCCTTACCCTGCCCGTCTCCATCACGATAGTATTCAGCAATGGTGAGACCGGAGAGCGCCACCCTGGCACGGGCGCCCGGGGGTTCATTCATCTGGCCAAAAATAAATGTTGCCTTGGATTCTGCCAGTTCTTTCATATCCACTTTGCTGAGATCCCAGCCTCCTTTCTCCATACTCTGTTTAAACTCCTTGCCGTATTTCATAATGCCCGCTTCAATCATTTCACGCAGCAAATCATTTCCCTCGCGGGTTCTTTCACCCACCCCGGCAAATACGGAAAGACCGCCATAACTCTTGGCGATATTATTGATCAGTTCCTGGATAATTACCGTTTTGCCCACTCCGGCACCGCCAAACAAACCGATCTTTCCTCCTTTTACATAAGGTTCGATCAGGTCAATCACTTTTATCCCGGTAAAAAGAACTTCTGCTGAAGTGCTCAGTTTCTCAAAACTGGGGTGTAAATTATGAATGGGCCGGCTTTCTTTTTTCCACACTGCAGGCAATCCATCGATCGGGTCGCCGGTCACATTGAATAACCGGCCTTTGATCGCTTCGCCTGTCGGCATAGCAATGGCTTTGCCGGTATCCACCACCTGGATACCCCTGAGAATACCCTCTGTTCCATCCATAGCGATCGTGCGTACACTATCCTCACCGAGATGCTGCTGCACTTCAAGTACCAGCGTATCTCCATTTTCTTTTTTTAATTCCAATGCATTATAGATCTCGGGAAGTTTGTCATCAAACTGCACATCTATCACGGCGCCGATGA
>CAYSIU010000174.1:0-6194 GCA_964431095.1 uncultured Chitinophaga sp.
TGCCTGTCATATCCTTTATATCCGCTTTTTTGAGGCTCTTTATCTTTTTTCCTTCGGCATCAAAAAGCGAACCATCGAACGATTCAATGCTGCGGAGTTTATCATACCCCCTGGAAAAATAGGACCATCGTTCTCCCTGTTCATTTAAAATGGTATAAGCTACTTTCAGGATATATTTCGCGCGGTTGTCATCCGAGATCTCGAAGCGGAGACTTTCCATTCGTTTTACCACGCAGGCGTTTTTCAGCAGGGAGGCAGGGATATTCGCTACTGCATAATCATTTTCGTCACCGCCGGCCCGGGCAGCGAAAGAAAAAAGACAGGCCATCACTATCAACCCGTTCCGCATAGGTCATTTTTTCTTTTTAAATACGATCTGTTCCGCCTGTTTGGATACCACGAGGTTAAAAAATTCCCTGAGCATTTCGTACTCTTCCGGTGCAAAATTGGCGCGGTCGATCCTGACCCGCGAACGAAACGAAATATTATCGCCAGACTGCGAGACCCGGTATTCAAATATGCCCTCGTTCTCCTCGTTTAGTTTTACCAGGATCGATTTCGGCAATTCATCCACCACGTACCCCTGCGGCACTTCCATTTGCAGGTTATAGGTTTCATCCATGGCAAAGGGCATCTCCACGGGGTAAACCCTTTGAGCTGATTTGAAAGGGTTTTCTTTATACCCCTCGCCAAACATGGGGTTCAGGTAAATAATATCCTCCTTCTCACTTTTTACATCAAAATCATAGCGGATGCCGATCTCGTTTTCATATTTGTCCAGCGAATCAATAACGAAATTGCTGATCGCGATCTCTGTACCAAAATCCTTTTTGATATCTTTCTGCAACTGATCGGCACCTTTTTCCTTGATTCGATCCCGGAGGCTGAGCGACTCATAATAGCCGGGAGTTTGCTGGGTACTGCCCACCCAGTTCCCCTTCTCATCATTGATTATAAAAAAGGATGTAAATTTTCTTTCGTGCAATGAATCGGACGTAAGGATCGCTGCCGTACCGATGGGATCAATTACCCTTGCATCCCCGTTATAACACCCGAGCGGGAGCCGACCAAACCCGAGATGGGGTTCGCTTGCATCGAGGAAATAAATATTGTTGTCGATAGTAACTTTGCAAACCATATAATTGAAACGGCTGATCAAAGGGTACAGGGAATGAATAAATCCGTTGGAACGAGTACTGAGCAACACCGGATCGGTTTGAATGCCCACATGCCGCAAAAGGCCCGTCAGCAGCAGGTTGATCTCCGATACGGACCCATTGTGACTTTTGCTGATATTGCGCAGGGCCTGGTCAAGATCGATACCCCGGTGACTGGTGCAGGTGATATTATCCCTTACCCATGCAAATACTCTCCGGGCTTTTTCCAGGTTATCAGCGGCTCCTTTTATCAGTGGATCCGTGATCTCGTTCATCCAGGGGTTGTCTTTGGAAAGCTGCTGCCCGAAGTATTCAGACTCCAGTAATTGTTCGGATAATTGAGGCCAGGTGGACATGATCCTGCGATATTGCAGGGGCTGCCGGAGTTCCGACAATTGAAACTCGATCTTTTTAATGTAATTATCAGTGGTGGAAGTATAGTTTTCCTCCTTCATCGACGGTGCATTCTTTACAACCCAGCGGAAATCGGTAATGTTGGCATCCAGACTCACCCGCTCAGAAGGACCGGTACCTTCTGATACCGTTACGTTATAGGACATCCTTCCGTCCTTGCTATCCCTGATATCGTATTTGAGATAGCCCTGCTCAAGGAAAACATAATTGAAAAAAGACGGCAGGGTCAGGTTGTATTCACTCCATAACCTCGGGTAAGCTCCCTGGAATTCCCAGGGTCGCAGGTTATTCAGGAAATCGGAAACGATCGTATACTCATATTCGATGATACTGCCCTCTTTCACATTGGGCAAAGTGAATTTTTTGATCACGTGATTCTTATCGATCTTATCCTTGAAGACCCCCGATTTTGGGTCGAGCCTCGTTTCCACCACTTTGCCATCCTCCAGGTTATAGGTAACAGCTCTTACTTTGTCGAGTGTTTCCTCGGCACTCCCGTCGGCATACAGCGATATAGATATGTTCGCAATATCGTATCCATTCTTATTCAGAATATGCACTCTCCTGTATTTTTTGTAAATAAGAGAGAACCATCCCTTGTTGTTCCCGTCAATGGAACTGGAGCCGATATCCGCTATGACCACCGCCGTTGCATTGCTGTCGACACTGTAGATCTTCGTTGCAAAATCCTGGGGACTTACATTCCCGAATTTTACATTTAATTTTTCCTGGGCAAACCCCGCTGACAAAAAAAACAAAAGAAAGGTTGCTGAAAAGAATGCTCCCCGTTGCATAGCTGGTGGTTAAGTGGTAATTAGGGACTTCTATCCAATTTTACAGAAAAAAAATCAAACTTGCCATAGAAAATGCTTTCCTAAAAGACAAGGATTGACAATGAATTCGTTGCAGCAACATACCGGATTTATAAAAAAAACTGCCCAGTCCCTGGGTTTTGATTACTGTGGTATTGCCCTCGCCGCGCGCCTCGGGGAAGACGCTGCCCGGTTGGAAGCATGGCTGAAGCAAGGGATGCATGGCAACATTCGGTATATGGAAAATTATTTCGATCTCCGCATCGACCCGGCCAGGCTGGTACCCGGCGCCCGGTCCGTGATCACATTATTGAAAAATTATTATCCGGCAAAACGACAGGATCCCACCGCACCCAAAATTTCCACCTATGCTTACGGGAAAGATTATCATGAGGTGATCAGGAAGAAGCTGATAGAACTGCTCGGACGGATAAAAGAAACCATCGGTGAAGTGAATGGACGCGGGTTCGTGGATTCAGCTCCTGTCCTGGAAAGAACATGGGCGCAACGAAGCGGATTGGGATGGGTGGGTAAAAACGGGAACCTGATCAATAAACAAAGCGGTTCCTTCTATTTTAATGCAACATTGATAACCGATCTCGCGCTGCAATATGATGATCCTTTTGCCAAAGACTATTGTGGCACCTGCACCCGTTGCATCGATGCCTGCCCTACCGGGGCCATTCTACCCGGCAAAGTAATTGATGGCAGCCGTTGCATCTCTTATTTCACCATTGAATTAAAAGAGAGCCTGATACCCGGGGAAATGAAAGGGAAGTTTGACAACTGGATGTTTGGTTGTGATACCTGCCAGGACGTGTGCCCCTGGAACCGTTTCAGTCGTCCCCACCAGGAGATCGCTTTTACCCCGATCCCAGAAATCCTCAATCTCTCCTCTCAGGAATGGGAAATGATGACGGAAGAAATGTTCAGGAATATTTTCAAAGATTCGGCGCTCAGCAGGGCCCGGTTCAAAGGCATCCGGCGCAACCTGAAATTCCTGTCCGGTCACTGATCAGAAATCGTTATCCTTATGCATCCACTGGAGTTGCTTTACAAATGCAGACCAGACTTTTTTGGCGTCGGGGAATTTATAATACTTGTTGAACAATTTCTGGGTCTCCACCATGTTTCTCCCAAATGAATGAAAAAACACTGCCAGGTTCATGGCAAATTCTTTTCGCAGACCGTTATCCTGTGAAGTGGCGTCCTGCAATTTTTCATAGGGTTGTTCCCCCAATTTTCCCAGGTTATCATTGATGGTACTCCGTAATTCCTGGTCACCCGGCACGATGGTCAGCCGGCCCTTGCTGTAACGCAATAGAATGGAATGCGTTCCGATCGGGGCTTCATCCGTGGTATCCCCGTAGGTACATGCATAGCAGGTAAAGAAGTAACCAAATTGTTCATAAAAGCTGTAAGAAAATTCATTCTTTTCATTTACGCATACATCCCCACCAAAGGTCTTGGCCACATACTGGTATTTGTTAGGGCCGATGTTCCGGAAAAAATAAAACTCGTCGCAACAATGGGCCCCGCCGGTGAAGTTGGAGATCACCAGTTCTTTTTTCCCGTCGCCGTCAAGATCAATGATACCATAATCCTGCAGTTCCGGTAATTTTTCTGTTCGCGGCATATTTTTGAATTCCCCGCTGTGCGAATAGATAGAGGCCATAAAAGACGCGAGGCTGACCGATCGCTGTGTCTTTGTCAGCAGCATTATTTTGGATAAAGACTCCACTTTTTCGCAGCGACGGAAAAATTGGGTGTTGCAGTCCGAATCGGGTTCGCTTATTGTTTGCTGACGGGATAACATCGCGTCTGGCTGCGCCTGAACCGCTATAAAACCGGTGAACGGGATGGCGATGCAGAGTATTTTCCTGAGTAAGTACATGGTGAGACGGGTTGATAAATAAAATTAAGAAGAACGTTGCAAAACACCAGTCCTTGTCTTATTTCTCCAACATCGCCTTTAATGCAGTAAGGCCCTTCTCCATCAACGGGCAATATCTTTTTTCGAGCAAAAGGCCAGAGAATTTTTCCCATGGATACCAACGAAGATGAAAGTCGATGTACCATTGCACTGTTACAACGGATGTGTCGCTCACATCCAGGACATTCCAGCCGGCGGTTCCGTTGCTTGAACGGGGGCCGATGAGAACAGCGGATACGCTGCTGTCGGTGCTCTGAGTGATCGTCCATTCTTGCCCGGGCTCCGTGGCGATTCCCACGACCCTGTCACCCTGTACAAATGGGGCCATCGAGTCAGCGCCGGGGAACCATTTTTTCCAGTGAGACGCTTCTTTCAGCTGCGCCATCACCGAATCTTTACCCGCATGGATGTTTATTGCTCTTGATACGTGAACATGCGAAGGGAAAAGAAAGGAGATCAGTGTGATCAGCAATGAAAAAAATAAAAGACTGATTAAGCCTAATTTAATTATTCTCATACCAAAAACTTTCCGGCTTAAGCTACCCCTATGAATCTTTGACTTATAGTACCTATATGACTGATATTACCCGAATGACATTCCCTATTCCCACTTCAACACCCTTCCTGCGATAAAATATATAACAACCATCCAGATTGCGAGGATACCGAATTCTCTCCCGCATTGAAGAATGCTCAGGCCCTCAAATGAGATCTTCCGAATGGCATCGTTGTACTGGGTGAGGGGAAGGATTCGACATATTCCCTGCAGCCATTTGGGGAAGACCTCTATCGAAAAAAAGGTTCCGGACAGCATCATCTGGGGAAATCCAAACAGGTTGATGAGGAGGGGAATCGAAGTATCGGTCTTTACGATGCTGCTGAAGATCAGGCCCACACCCATCAGCAGGAAAAGCATGAAAATAGTAGTCAGCAATATTTCCAGGAAAGTGAGGGCTCCGTGCTGCAATGTAAAATTCAGCGCAAAATGACCGAAGGTCAGGAGTACCGTTACACTCAATAGCTGGAAAAAAAGACGGCTCGTGCCGATCCCCAGAAGGATATTGATCCGGTTCACCGGGGATGCATAAAATCTTTTCAGGACCAGTTGCTCCCGCAGGTTAAAAAAAGTAAAGGCGATGCCGAATAGGGTGGAAAACAGGATCGAAAAACCTAACTGGCCGGGGAGGATAAAATCAATTTGACGGTATATTCTTCCCTGGATCCTTTCTATTTGATCACTTACGGTTGCGACCTCCGGGGTATCGGGGTATAACTTCTTATTCACCCTTTTTATGACTGCATCAAGGATCGTTTTCAGCACCTGTACATTTTGAGGGGCAACGGCATCCGAGGTTTTAATATAAATTGTATAGGGAGGCCCGTGGGAAGCGGAATCAGTTTGTTTTTGGATCGTAATCAAAGCGGCCAGATTCCCTTTTTTCAAGCTTTCGGTCAGCTCCTCCTGGCTTTTTTTTAATACGGATATGCCTTTTGTATTATTGATGATTTGGTAGAGTTGATTCGTCGTATCACTTTTACTGTCGAAACCTATTTTGACTGAAATACTGTCTCCTCCGCCAAATGCCCCGAATATCAGTACAAAAATGATGGGGAAGAGTATACTGAAAATGATCGGGCTCGGGTTGGCAAAGATTGCTTTAAAACTGGCTTTGGTAATGGCCCATAAGGCTCTTGACTGGCTATACGATTGCGGCATGAAGGATCGTTAATGGACAAATGTATTTAATTGTACTATTATTAAAATAAAAAATGAAAAGCTGTTTATATAGGGCCAATTGGAAAATAAAGATATTTGATCCATTATGAACAGGGCGTTCTTCTGTACGGGCGGGAACCTTTGCGACAGGGAAAAAATTA
>CAYSIU010000175.1:0-6166 GCA_964431095.1 uncultured Chitinophaga sp.
CACACTTCCCGATTCCATCCGTATACTTTCATCAGGTGTTTTCCCGGAATTGCTCATCAGTGATTGGTTACCCGGTGAAGAGTATTCGGTTGATTGTCTCGCCAGGCTGGGTGAAACAGTGCTGGCAGTGCCACGATCCCGGAAAAAAATGATCAATGGCATCAGTGTGGAGGGAGAGTTTGTAAAGGAAGAAAGCATCATCGCATATTGCACGCAGATTATCAGAGAGCTCCGGCTTCACGGGAATATCGGTATGCAGGTAAAAAGATCGGCTGCCGGGCAGTTCCTGCTCCTCGAGATCAATCCCCGGGTGCAGGGGAGCATCGCGGCAGGCCTTGGCGCCGGCATTAACCTTCCCGTTTTGGCCATTAAGCAGGAGTTAGGACTTCCTGTTTCACCGAATGAACTTTCAGTAAAATGGGAACAAAATTTACGAAGTACTGGGAGGAGCTGTTTTATTAAGATAATAGTCAAAATTGAATAAGCAACTAAATGATTTTAGTCCGCGTCATTTTTTGTGAGTGGTAACTGGAGTCAAAAGTTATGGAAAAGTGAATCTGGGAAAGAAGCAAACCCTTTCGGGATGTAATAAGCTTTCGATCGTAGACGATCTTCTATGGACCATCGACTATTCATTATCTTGCATAAAATTTCTACCAGATGAAACGGTTGGGTTCAGGGTTATTGCTTAGCCTGCTGGCCATCAGCAGCCTCGGGCAAAACAATAATGAAAATAACACCCTTTTGTGGAAGATAAGCGGCAACGGGATCGTAAAGCCTTCCTATCTCTTTGGTACCATTCATATGCTCTGTGCCGATGATGCCGTGCTGAGCGCTAATTTTAAAAAAGCCATTCATAATTGCGATGAAGTGTACCTGGAAGTGGATATGGACAACCTGCTCGAGATCTTCGGCGCGATCGGTCAAATGAAAATGAGAGACGATACCACCCTGCGGGACCTGCTCAGCGAAGCCGATTACGAAAAAGTAAAGCACTATTTTGAAAGCAAGGGCTCCCTGTTACCCTTTTCCATGCTGGAAACCTTCAAACCCATGCTGGCGGCTTCCACATTGGAGCAGGGTTCGTTGCCCTGTGACAATCCGACGATGATGGAACAGGTGATCATGCAGGAAGCGAAAGAACACGACAAAAAAATAAAAGGACTTGAAACCATGAGTTACCAGGCGGGTATACTCGACAGCATTCCTTATAAATTGCAGGCACAACAACTGGTAAGTTATATCGATAGTGCGGGTACCGGGGACAAGGAAAACAAGGAGTTGGATCAACTGTTCAACGCTTACCGCGACCAGGACCTGGGTAAACTGGAAACACTCATGGTAGAAACCGATGCGGGGATGGCGGGTTTTACTGATATCCTGCTGTATCACCGCAACCAGAACTGGGTAAAAAAATTAAAATCTCTTCTCGGAGGCAATGCCCTGGTGGTGGCAGTGGGAGCGGGGCACCTGCCCGGTGAAAAAGGACTCATCAACCTGCTCCGCAAAGAAGGCTACACCTTGACCCCGGTGGACAATAAATTGAGCAAGACGAAAGTGATATAATCCTTATTTTTCCGACTCTTTCCGTAACGACGATGATCCAATCAGCTTCTCCCTTTTCACAGGGAGCAATTCCCTGAAACCCCGTACAGGAAGTCATCAGGTGCAAAAATGATTTTGAAAAAATTACAAAATCTTTCTAATTTTAAGAAGACGATCACCCGATCCATTTTACTTTTGAAAACCATTGCATAGAACCGGCATATTGCTATAGTGGCATTGCATTGAACCATTTTAATAACCAAAACGTTCGATATGAAAAAGCTCACCTTTCTCTTCGTACTGGCAATCCTTTCAACCTTAAAGATTCATGCAGGTACTCTCCCTAAAAACAGGCTCCATCTTTTCGATCCTTATTGCACTTTTGACAAGATATGGGTGGATTATGATGTATATGATGGTGGCGACAAGGGAATGAGGATTCACGTTAAATTTTCCGCCTACAACATGCTCTACATGGATGCCTATGTGGCTGTTTATTTTGAATACAATGATGAGCTCGGGGGAACCCTGAAGGATAAGAACGGGAAATTCAACAGCACGGCAGGCGATGTGGCCGTGTACAAAAGCATACGACCCGAATACGATCCCGCGGTATATGACGACCTGCAGATCTTTATGCCCTACAACGAACTCGACCTGGACCCCGGCAACTATGAACTGACCATGGATGTAAAAGCGATCTACAAACAGGGCGGGGTGATATCCAAACTCACAAGATATGATTTTGAATATACGAAACCGGGTTCAACCACCAGTAATTCTTCTTACCAGGCCGACGCAAAATTTGAAGACCTGTGGGTGGATTATGATGTTTACGAAAACGGGGAGAAAGGCATGCGGATACATGTGAAGTTCCGGGTCTATAATATGAAAGATGTGGACTGTTATCTCGCCACTTACATTCAAAAAAAGAATGGCGAAAAGATGTATGGCACCCGGAGTCAATACCGGAGTAAGAGCGGGCAGCTGGCCGTGTATTACCTTCTTACGCCGGGCTATACCGAAGCCGTATACAGTGACGCAAAATTATTCTTGCCATACAATGAGCTCAACCTGGCCTCGGGACGCTGGGACCTGAAATTGGATGCCGATGTTATTTACAAGAACGGCGACCTGCTGCGCCACCTGAAGTACTACGATTTCTGGTACGAACATTAAAAAATAAACCGGTCCTTTTTAAGAGGACCGGTTCCATTTTGCAGCATTATCAAATCTGTTCGAGGGCGGAAAACATAAAATTGCATTCGATCTCAGCCGTGGCGTCACTGTCGCTGCCATGGATGGCATTTTCACCCACCGAAGCTGCATATAGTTTGCGGATGGTATTGGGTTCGGCTTTGGCGGGATCGGTAGCACCGATGAGCTTACGAAAATCTTCCACCGCATTTTCTTTTTCCAGGATTGCAGCAATGATGGGGCCTCCGCATATGAAAGAAACAAGGCCGTCAAAAAAAGGGCGGTCTTTATGAACGGCATAGAATTCAGATGCCTTTTCTTTTGTCAGCCGGGTCATCTTCAGCGCCCTGATCGTATATCCTTCCTTCAGGATGCGGTCGAGTATGGCACCGGAGTGTCCCTTCCTGAAAGAATCCGGTTTGATCATCGTGAAAGTGCGGGTGGTCATAATTTTATCATTTAAAATTTCTTTCAGCGGCCGCAAAGTTACGTTCAATCAGCTAATCAGCCAATTTGATGATGTGTTCACTAAAACATATTGCGATCACTCTGTAAGAGGGTAGACGAATTGGCACATCAGCGCATTTACATTACCTTCGCAGCCGTTTTATGAAACCCTTGCAGGAGATATATCCCCTGTTGCATCAACCCCGTACGATCGTGGTCACGACCCATCAGAAACCGGATGCCGATGCGATGGGCGCTTCGCTGGCACTGAAACATTTCTTGCTGCAACTGGGACATTCTGTCAACGTTATTTCTCCCACCAACTGGGCAGGTTGGGTAAACTGGATGCCGGGTGCAAAGGAAGTCGTGGATTATGAAACAGACCGGCAAAAGGCCGAAACCCTGCTGGATAAAGCGGAATGGCTTTTCTGTCTTGATTTCAATATTTTTTATCGTACTAAAACAATGACAGAAAAACTGAAAGAGCTCCGCTGTACCAAAATACTGATCGACCATCACATGGATCCCGATGAAGCTTCGTTTGATTATGGCGCCAGCGATGCCTCAAAAAGCTCCACCTGCGAGATGATCTATGACCTGATCGTGGATTCGGGTCATGCGGACAAGATCAATGAAGTCATTAGTGAATGTATCTATGCCGGCGTGGTGGGGGATACCGGTTCATTCCGTTTTCCTTCCGCTCACCCGGGTGTTCACAAAATGGTGGCCGATCTGAAATCAAGAGGATTGGAGCATAGCCCCGTGCACGACCAGTTGTTCGACAATTTCCTGGAAAACAGGCTTCGTTTTATCGGGCATGTGCTCCTGCATCGCATGGAGGTTTTTTATGAGTATAATACGGTGCTGGTGGCTGTTCCCAAATCTGACCTGCTGAAATATGGCATCAAAACAGGCGATACGGAAGGTTTGGTCAATTTTCCCCAAACTATCCAGGGTATTCGCCTGGTGGCATTAGTGATCGACCGGGACGAAGAACGGAAGTGGAGTTTCCGCAGCAAGGGCAATTTTGATTGCAATGAATTTGCGCATAAATATTTCAATGGCGGGGGACATTTCAGTGCGGCCGGGGGTCGCAGCAACGACTCCCTGGACAAAACCGTTCAGTATTTCATACAGGCCATAAAAGAGAACAAAGAACTTTTACAATAATCAAAATTCAATTATGCAGACGATCAAAAAGCTATTATTGTTTTTCGGAGTAAGTGCGATCATGACAGGGTGCGCCCGGACCTCATTCAAAAAAACACCCGGCGGTATGCCCTATAAAATATTCCGGAGTAAGGATACGCAACAGGTGTTTTTGGGAAGTTTCATCAAGCTTTCCTTCACTCAAAAAGTTAATGATAGCGTTGTTTTTTCCAGCATGAATGGCCTCCCCGTCTACCTGGCGGTCAATAATCAAATGCCGCAACGTTACGATGTTTCGGAATTGTGGACCAGTCTTCACGCGGGGGATAGCGTGGTAGCTACGCAGATGATGGATACTTTTATCAAAAGAGCGCCGGAGCGGATACCGCCGCAGTTCAAAAAAGGCGACCGTATCATCACCTGCCTGAAAGTGCTGGCTGTATTTCCCACCGATTCCGCCTATATCACGGATGAAAAAAAGGTCCGGGAGGTTTTTTTAGGACGTGAAATAAAGGAAGTCGAAACCTGGTTAGCGAACCGGCAGGTCCAGACAGAACGAACCCCTTCAGGTGCTTTTGTGCAGTTGATCAGCCCGGGAACCGGGAATTTGATCGATTCCGGAAAATATGTCACCATTAATTATACGGGCATGGGCTGGACGGGGAAAAAATTCGATAGCAATACCGATTCTTCCTTTCACCATACGCAACCCTTTTCATTCGTAGCCGGCAGGAACCAGATGATAAAAGGATTCGATGAAGCCATACTGATGATGCGGAACGGGGCCAAAGCAAAAGTCTATATCCCTTCACTGCTCGGCTATGGGGCCAGTCCCCCGATACAGGGTGTAAAGCCTTATGAAAACCTGATCTTCGATGTAGAGATCACGGGTGTTCAGGACAAGGAACCACCACCGCCAACGATGCCAACTGTCAAAAAAGTTGATACCACTCAACGAAAAAACAGATGAGCATTGCGATGAAAGTTGCAACTTTGTACCTGTCTTGTACCACAGAACGGGTTGGTAAAGGGCCCCGTTTTTAGTCCAGCATCTGTCTTAAGCCTCTGCACCCATGGAATCGAACGAGGTGACAAGTACCAAACTCTTTGCTTAACCAGATACATCAATTTGTACCTTTTGAAAAGATTTATGAAAGCAGTCCATTAAGGTTTTGATTGCAATGTCTAATGAAAATGGAGTCCCGCTCTGGCGGGATTCTTTTTTAATCGTTGCGACAGGCTTCCCAGAGTTGTATGGTTTCCACGGCTTCCTTTACATCATGTACACGAAGAATGGAAGCCCCCTTCATTAAACCGATTGTGTTCAATACGATGGTCCCGTTCAATGCCTCATCCGCTGTACCCCCCAGGGTGGTATAAATAAGGGATTTGCGGGAAATACCGAGTAATACAGGACAGTCCAGCATTTGAAAGATGGAAAGGTTCCGGAGCAGTTCAAAATTCTGCGAAACAGTTTTGCCGAATCCAAAACCCGGGTCAATGATGAGGTCAGTGATACCGGATCGGTGAAGTTCATCCGCTTTCAAGCTAAGAAAATCCAGTACTTCTCTTGTCACATTTTCATAATGTGGCCGTTGTTGCATGGTGGCCGGGGTGCCCTGCATGTGCATGAGTACATAGGGTACCTGCAGTGAAGCAACGGTCCGGATCATGTCTTTATCTGAATTCCCTGCGCTGATGTCATTCACTATCGCGGCACCAGCTTCCACCGCCTCTTTTGCCACTACCGCCATGAACGTGTCGATCGATAGGATCGCTTCGGTAAAGTTTTTACAGATACCTTACACTGGACCCATTACCCTTTGAA
>CAYSIU010000176.1:0-6155 GCA_964431095.1 uncultured Chitinophaga sp.
TAGGCTTATCGTTTACTTGTTTGGACGAAGTTAACTGCAATGCTTTGTGGCAGGATTGGTAGCCGTAAAGACTTATTTTTTTTGAAAATACCCTCTGCTTGTAATTTATCTATTGTTTCTTGTTTCTCCCTTTCAAGATCACCGAGAGTAAAACTTGGATCAATATCAAGAATTCTGAGAGACAAGCCATATTCGGGATGATAGCCAATCGTTGCCAAAAACAAGATTTTGATACCATCTTTTAATGGCTCGTTCAGAGTCTTTTGAAATATTGTATTGATTTTAAGATAGTCGTCCTTCCAAAGATTACAACGAATTTGTGCTATTACCTTTCCATCTTGTTTCTCTACGAGTTCGGGATAACAGTGTCCGGATTGTTTGTAAAAGTTCAGTTTGTTCATCTCTGCTTTTATCCAATATGAACTTTTATAACGGTCAGAAATAGTTTTTTGAATGCTACGTGTCACCTCATAAAGTGAAAAGATTTTTCTTCCATTCAGTTCTTCTGACATTATATATGATGGTGTTGTCTAAAAATGGCACACAATGCGCCTATTGACGCAAGCCCAATTTACAAATTAGCTCATTTTCAAAGAAAACCAGTTGCGTAAATTCCCTGTTTATTAAAGAAACTCCCGGTAAACCGCAATCGGTACCAGTCCCGTCCAGCCGCAGAAATCAGGGCGGGAGTTATTGCCTTTGTCAATGGAATCGGGGGCATAGTTTTCCCAGAACGTGCCCGTTTTTTTGTACACTTCTGCTACCGCCCAATAGTATTGCCGGGCCAGCTCATAAGCCGTTCTTTTCTGACCGTATTTCATCAGCCCCCGCAACACCATATAATTGGTGGGCGCCCACACACTTCCCCGCCAGTAATCCCCTTTTGAAGAATATTCTTTTTCATCAGCGCTCAAAGTGGCCACCGGGATGGTCCGCCAGAATTCTTTGGGATTCACCAGGTGCGACAGGAAACGAGTTAGCTTTTCCTTGGGCACAATACCCGCCATCAACACCCAGAACATTCCTACATGTTTTCTCTTTATTTGTTTGGAATAGCCGAGATCATAATAAAAAGCATCCTCTTCATTCCAGCAATGCCTGTTAACTGCTTCCTTAGTTTCATTATAGAACTCCCGGTAAGTTTCAATGTCTTTGTTTTCATTGACCAGGGAAGCTATTTCAATAAGGTGGAGTGCAAACAAAGCCATCTGAGCAGAAACATCTACCATTCTTCCCTGCCTGTTCCAGGCGGGGGCCAATCCTTCGTAAGCAAATATTTCAGGGTGAATGTTTTTAATGCGGATGCCCTGGCCATCATCCTGCCAGCCCCGGGGGAACCGGTCAATATTATCCATCCCGCTGCCCAGGGCGTCATTAAAGAAAAGTTTATCTTCTCCGCGGTAAGTCTTTACCCAATATTCAAAATGCTTTTTCAGAAAGGGATACACTTTTATCAGGCGGTTCTTATCCTTGTGTACAGAAAATAATTCCAGCTCGGCAAAAGCCAGCAGGGGAGGGTTCACACTCACGGGGTGGTCCCTCGACCACATGGGTTTTCCCTCTTTTGTGTACTCCCGGCAGATAAATCCATCCGGTTCCATCAGTCCGTAAAAATTATCCAGCGCATTGATGATGGGTAATTCATCCTGGTGGTATTTCGCATAAGCGGAAATAAAACAGGTATCCCAATAAAAGATATTGCTGCTGAAGGCTGCATCCACAAAAGGTTTTTTGAACACGGGGTCGTTGGGTCCGCCCCGGACCTTGCTTTTGGCGATGCGCAATGCTTTTTGATACATTTCCTCCTGCAGGGCTTTGGGAACAGTGTAATCAATACCCTTGCTTTTAAAAAGTGTGGTCCTGCAGGAAGACAGGAGAAACAGGCCTGCAGCTGAAAGCGAGCTGGTTTTTATGAATTGCCGGCGGGTAGTATTCATTGAAAGGGAGCTTCCCTTCAAATTTACGAAGAGAGTCTCCAACCTTTAAAGGTTGGAAACCGTTTATAATCGCTTAATCCCGGCTCTTTACAGGTGGAAGGGTTATTTTAGAGCATGCCGATTCCTGATAAATACCGGGTAGATTTTGACGAAGAAAGGATTTACCATGTCTATAATCGAACCAACAACTCGGAAAAACTATTTCTTTCTGATGAGAACAGGAGGTTCTTCCTGTCAAAATATAATGAGTATATCTCGTCTTTTGCTGATACCTATTGCTGGAGCCTTCTCCCGAATCATTTTCATTTCCTGATCAGGATAAGAAGCCGGAAAAAAATAATAAAAAGTCTTATAAAAAAGGAGTTATCAGACCGGACTTTCACTGAAAAAGAATATATGGAAGGCCGCGTAACGACCAGCGAATTGATCGAGCGGTTATTTAAACGATTTTTTCAATCTTATTCACTTTCTTTTAATAAAGCCAATAATCGGAAAGGGAATTTGTTTTACAAATGCTTTAAAAGGGTATTGATTGAAAAGGAAAGTCATTTTACCCAGGTCATCGTATACATTCATGCCAATCCAGTAAAACATCATATTGTCAGTGATTTCACGAAATATGAATGGTCCTCCTGGCGGGATTTATTATTTAATCAAAGAACAGAATTGCTTCGGGATGAAATGATGGATTGGTTCGGGGGTAGTGCATTATTTATCAAAGTACATATTGAACTTACGAAGTTTTATTATGAAAGCGGGGTATCCATTGAGGATTAAGGTCGATTAAGGTCTCCAACCCTTTAAGGGTTGGAGACCTTATCAGCCATCAGTTCATTCGTATCACCCGGTTACCACTACCATGCATATTCTGCTCCATCTCCTTCATCATTTTTTCTCTTTCTTTTTTGAATTCCTCAGGAGTATAATGTTTTTTCCCGGAGGGTTCTTTTATGGAGGCCAGGTCGGCTTTTTCCGAAATACCCGTTGCAGTATATAGTTGGCGGCCGTTGCTGACATCCAGTTGCAGGATCAATCCCGGCAGTTGCCCCTGGAATTCGGCCGGACCAGCCGGAACAGGGATCTCCGTGGTATACCACGCAACGATAAGAGAGGTGTCCGTTACTTCTTTTCTTTCCATTTTGCCATTGTCCATCGTCATGCGCATGCTCTGGCTCACCCGCGTGGTCACCGCCTTCATGCAGGTATGGTTGAGGATGGTCTTGGTTTCACCGGTAATTTTCCATTTTAATTTATTGATACTGTCATCAATGATGAATGTCTTGTCAAATAATTCTCTTTTCTCTACTTTTTTGCCGGTGCCAAAGTCGGTGAACAATACATCATCCGCACCTGCTACCACCATGCGGATCTGCATCCCTCCCTCGGACTGGGTCGTACTGCCGTCATTGTCATCCTTTTCAGCCGCTTTCCAAAGGGATTGATTATTGGCAAAGTTGAGCTCAAAATTATCTTTCCGGGTCTGCGGCATTACATTTTCATCTCCATTGATATTAAAATGGGCTTCAAAAGTGCTCACTCTTTCATAAGTGACCTTCCCCCGTCCGACGGGGTCATCCGGGCGGGTCTCTTTTTGTTGAGCACCGGTGAACAATGCCAATCCGAGACTGCCCGCAGCAAGTAGGTATTTTTTCATTTGTATTATTTTAATCAAAACTATGAAAGTGGCCGGGGAAGCGAAGTTAAACCACCTTGCATTAAGGTTAATAAAGGTTAAAACAACAGCAAAACCACTAAAACCTTTTCTACTTTTGGTGTTCGAATGATGGGGAAGAATTCAAATATAGAAGTAACTAAAAACCCCTCCCCGGGAGGCGCGGGGGCAGGTCGACTTCGCTGGCTGGCCGGACTGATGGGGTTAGCTATCCTGGGAGTGACCGGTTTCCAGTTGTACTGGTTGAAGGAGAACTATGCCCGGGAGAAGAAATCACTGGGGATAAAGACTGAAGTAACTTTCCGGGAAACGATCATGCAATTACAGGTTGCCAAATTACGACTGGAGGATGTGAATCGGAATGAGAAAAAAGATAAACCCGGAGTCAGGGTATTTATGACCAGTAAAGACGATCATATAAAAGTGAATCGGGCCCCGGGACAGGAGATTGTATCTACCATCAACGTGATCCGGGGTAAACTGAAAGATTCGCTGAGATTGGAAACAAAAAGCGGAATGATCATTGCCACGAATAAATCCGATGTGGATTTTCATGGAGATACAATGAAATTCAGGCATACCTATCCGGGACTGCCCGGCTACGGGAATCATATTCTCGACCTGCTCTACGGGGTGGATTCGCTCCGCGATACATTGACATTAAAAGAAATTATCCACGCCTTCGAGTCCAGCCTGAAAGATCAAAAACTGGTTGTGCCTTTCACGATCACGAGACTGGATACCGCCTGCGAAAACGAAGAGCCCGTTCCCGACAAGGTAACAATTGGTTTTGCCAAACCGGTGACCTATCAATTGGAGCTCGGGAATACTTTTCCGTATTTGCTGCGTCAACTCACTCAACCCATTTTGTTTTCCATCCTGCTGCTGGGAATCACAATTCTTTCTTTTGTGCTGCTCTATCGCAATTTGCTGAGACAACAACGACTTGCTGCATTGAAAAATGAATTCATCAGCAATATCACCCATGAATTAAAGACTCCCATCGCCACGGTGGGTGTGGCCATCGAGGCATTGCGAAATTTTAATGCCATGCAGGACCCGCAGAAAACAAAAGAATACCTGGATATTTCCCAGAATGAACTGCATCGCCTCTCCCTGCTAGTGGACAAAGTGCTCAAACTTTCGATGTTTGAAAAGAAAGAGATCGCCCTGAAATACGAATCGCTGAACCTGGATGAGCTAGTGCGGGAAGTGGAAACCTCGTTAAAGCTGCAACTGGAGAAATATCATGCGCAACTTACCGTGGCTTCTGAAGGAGATACGACCCTGCAGGGGGATCGCCTGCACCTGCTCAGCGTTATTTTTAACCTGCTCGACAATGCACTGAAATATGGTAATGGAAACACCAGGATTGCCATCGGTATTACAGGAAAACAAGATGCGGTGGTATTGACCGTTGCTGATAATGGCGTCGGGATACCTGCTGAATATAAGAACAGGATATTTGAAAAATTTTTCCGCGTGCCACATGGGGACATGCATAATGCAAAAGGCTATGGACTTGGATTAAGTTATGTGGCGCAGGTGATCCATAAACACAAAGGAGAAATTTCAGTGGATAGTCAACCCGGCGCCGGAACAACCTTTACGATCATATTGCCAAAGCAGCATACTGATACATAGGATCAAAAGATGAATAAAACGAAAATACTTTACGTAGAAGATGAGTTATTCCTTGCAAAGATTGTGAGGGAAAGCCTTGAAAGCAGGGATTTTGAAGTGATCATGGAGGTGGACGGGGCCAAAGTGGTCGATCTTTTCAGGAGAACGAAACCTGATATCTGCGTGCTGGATGTGATGTTACCGAATAAAGATGGGTTTGCCATTGCCGACGAGATCCGTGAACTGGATGAGGAAGTGCCTATCATTTTTTTAACTGCCAAAACACAAACGGAGGATGTGGTGAAGGGCTTTTCACTCGGCGGGAATGATTATATCCGCAAACCCTTCAGCATGGAGGAGCTGATCGTAAGGATCCAGCATTTGTTGCGCTTCCGGCAGGAAGAGGGACAAAAAATCAATGGGGGAATGGTTACCATTGGTAAATATAGTTTCCATGTCTCCCGGCAGTTATTGAGTAATGGTAAAGAGGAACGCAAACTGTCTTTCCGGGAAAGCGAATTGCTCAAATTGTTGTATCAAAACAGGGATAAGATCATTGAGCGCAGGGATATCCTGAATCTTCTTTGGGGCAATGATTCGTTTTTTAACTCACGTAATCTCGATGTATATATCACGAAGCTCCGCAGCTACCTGAAAGACGATCCATCATTGGAGATCATTACTATCAAGGGGATCGGGTACCGCTTCGTCACAGGATAATAGGCATACCGGTATATTGAAATGCCCCGAAATCATTTATCTTCCTCCGCAAAAGTGGATCAGGCAAAAACGTATATCGCTTCCCGCATTTTCACCGGCGAAACATGGCTGAATAACCATGCTGTTGTCAGGGAAAATGATGTAATTAAAGAAGTGATCCCTGTTTCTTCCTTATCCACGCAACAGGTAGAACAGTTCGATAA
>CAYSIU010000177.1:0-6149 GCA_964431095.1 uncultured Chitinophaga sp.
CTGGTCATCTTGCCACGAAGCCGGGTAGCCGGAATTCATATAAAGATACAAAAGCGGCTCCTCATGAAGATTCCATTATTTTGCAGTTCTCATAGCAGGAATATGAACAGCAGGTTGGTAGTCGACGAGAAAGAAGGGTTAAAAGAATCCAGGGAGGTAAATTTTTCTTCCCAGCCCCGCGGCATCCGGTGGGCCGCTATTGTTATCTCTTATCTTTTTCACCCGGTATTTGTGCCCGTCTACCTCGTTTTGTTCATGGTATATATCCATCCTTATTTATTTGTCGGGCTTTCCTCATTTGATAAAGCCAGGGTCGTGATCATGGCAATAGTGACTTACAGTTTTTTTCCGGTGGTGACCGTGTTGCTCTTAAGAGGGCTGAAATTCATACAGGGTATTCAGCTGAAAACCCAGCGTGACCGTATCATTCCACTCGTGGCCTGCGGTGTCTGGTATTTCTGGATCTGCTATGTGTGGTGGAACAGCAGTAAAATGGATGACTCACTTCCCATCCCTAAAGAGGCGGTGAAACTGGCCCTTGCCATTTTTATTGCTTCCTGGCTGGGGCTTATGCTCAACATCAAAATGAAAGTAAGCCTGCATACTCTATCCATGGGCGTGGCGACGGCTTTTATTCTGTTCCTGGCGTTTTCAGGCCAGCTCAATTTTGGTATTTATATAGCGATAACCCTGTTGACCGCAGGCCTGGTGGCAAGCAGCCGGTTCATTGTCTCCGATCACCGTTCCGCGGAAATATATGGGGGACTGATAGCCGGGGTCGCGGCACAAGTAGTTGCCTGGTGGGCAGTGAATGCCTTTTGGTAAAAAATTCTGGTTATCCGATAATTTTCCCGATACCTGTTGCAGGGCAAACGCGATTGTCAATGAACATTGCTGCGAATGGCAGGATATCCTTTTGCAAAACGCATCCATCCACTGTAATAGTATCATTTGCAGAAATGAAAGTATACTGTTAGGGGGATAACAGCACTGCTCTTCTGTATTACCCTTATTTTACACTTTCCGCCGCCCTGCCGGCAATGGCCGCTGCCAGTTCTTTTAATTTGTCTTTTGTCCCGGTCTGATCAAAGCGGTATTTAATTTCCTTATGCTGCTTTACATTCACTTTTACGGTAATTCCATTCCCGTTTATTTCGTATCGCCCGGTCAGGGTGTAAGCATCGGGCGAGTTCGTTGCCGTTACATAAACGATTTTGCTGTCTGCCCCGCGGGAGGCTATTTCATTCAATTGAAGATTGATCAATTTGCTGAGTTCAAGGTCATCGTCCGCAACGGATTCATCGTTGTTTTGGAAATTGCTTGCCGCGAATAAGGGTTTTTCCTCCGGCAGGTTAATCCTGGCGGTTACTTCATCGTCAACGATCCCGATATTGAAATTGCTATTGGTCACTACCTGTGGCTCCTGTCTTGCCCCGCTTTCCCTTGCAATATCACTCACCGTTCTTTCCGCTGCATTGAACCAGCGTCCGACATTCAGGTATTTACCGTCTTCGAGTATATCGGGTTGTTCTTTGATGGCTTTTAATAAAGAATAAGTAAGCAAGCCCTGCGCATATCTTCCCATTTCGTAGGCACTCTGGTTGCTGGCTGAAGCAGACAAAATAAACAGACCCGCCTTTTCATTCAGTTTATCGATCGCTTTTATTTGCTGCGATTTATCATCATTGCGGGCAGCGAGATAGTTCTGGTCATTGGTCCCCACTTTTACAAAGTCTTTTATTGCCTGCCCGCTGTTGCAGGCATCGAATATGAGAACCCGTTTCTGTGCCTTTATATTCCCTGGTTTCATCCATTCCGTCAGTTCCCTTGTACTGATCCCTACCTCTTTTACCGCACTCCCTGCAGAAAGGGAGGAAGCATCCGCTGATAAAAAATAAAATTGTTTGTCATCGGCTTCGCCCCACATGACACCATGCCCGGCAAAAAATATCAGTAAAATATCGTTGGCATTTGCTTTTTTACCGATCTCCTCGAAAATTTTCTTAATGCTGTTTTTCTCCGGTAACTGGTAACGTTCTTTTGCCGTAGTGAGATTATACATGAAAACATGTTCTCCCCCATCCGTATTCAACAATTTTCTTGCCGCCACAGCTACCGCATTCGAGATATCCGTTGCATCCTTGGCGGCATACTTCAGATCAAGTTCATCGCCCTTGTAGTCGCTGATACCCACCATCACGGCAAAAAGGTTGGGGGGGACCGCCGGTGGTTTTTCACTCTTTGAAATTATTTTCGTTCCCCGTGATGAGATAGTATTATCCACCGTGAATGCCCTGAGTGAAACCTGGTTTTCCTGGCCGCTTACAAAATAGTTTTGTATCTCCGGTTTTTTTACGTCCAGGTTATATACTTCTCCGGATCGGGTAAGTTGTGATTTGTTGTAACGGGCCGCTTCTATGCCATTTATATAAAGTACCACATCCCCCAGGCCTCCCCGCCCCGGGGTGATCATGAAATGATAACCGGCTTCATCCTCTTTATCGTCCACCCGGGGCGTGAGCCCGCAAATGTCAAGCTGGTTCAGTGTTTTTGCATTGATCGTTTCGCCCTTCATTGTTCTTTCTGCAAGATCGGGTACCCAAAGCTGGTCTTTTACCTGGTCCAGTTCCACCAACTCGGTGCCACAGGCAAAATATAATAGCTTGCGGGCCTCTTCGGTCCCGTCATACCGGTTCGTGCTGTCGATCACAAGGTATTCCGATACCCCCGCCGGTACAATTTTCAAAAGGGGCAACGAGGAACCAAACGTGTAGATCTCCGCATAGAATTTATTGTCAATAACAAATTGAGGTAATAAGGGGTGGATCGTATATCTCAGGTTGCTGTTGAATTTATCCAGGACGGAAGTGATCATTTCACCGGTTTCAAGATTCCATATTTTCATAAACCCTTCCATAGAATTTGTGAAAAGGAAGTGTTTGTTCTCCCTGATAAGGTTGAATTCCAGATAATCGTTTCCCCCGATTGGGAAGGATCTGATCATTTGCAGGGTAGCCATGTCCCAGACCCGTACCAGGGTATCATAATTGTAGCTTAACAGGTATTTGCCATCAACCGTGAATTCCAACTCGGTATATTTCTTTTTTGCAGGCCGTATCGTACCCAATCGTTTCCCGGTAGGAAGCTCCCAGAATTTTATAGTGCTATCAAGCGCGATGCCTGCAAGAATATTACCTGCTGGGTTCAGTTTTGCCGAAGCAAGTGCAGCTCCCGGTTGTATCACTAAAAGATCGCGGCCGTTGCTGATGTCTTTAAGAACAATTCCCTTTTTTCCATAACAAACAAAGAATTTTTCATGGGGATCAAAAAGCAAATTGGATAAGCTATCTTTTAAAGGGGTAAAATTCGACAGGGTTTTACCGGTAGCTGTTTCTGTTACCCGTATCCTATTGTCATCATAAAATTCTGACATAAAGTATTTGCCGGTCGCTGACATGGTAACACGGTAGGCTCCGAATTTTTCCGCCGTAGCCGAATCGTGTTGAATGGTTGCGATCAGTTGTTTGCTCTCAATATTCCAGATGCGGATCCTACCGAAAAATGTTTGAGTAACGAGGTAATGGTCGTCCCCTGAAAAATAACATGCATATACGCCCTTTTCATGAGGACCAAGCGTCCGGAATAATTTTCCGGTAGCGGCATCCCACAATTTTACGGTACTGTCTTCTGAAGCACTGGCCAGGTATTTGCCGGAATGGCTATAAACTACTTCATTCACCGGGGCGGTATGTTCAGTGAGGCTATGAATCAGTTTTCCGGTAGCTAAATCCCAGATACTCACCGCCCCTTCGGGTTTTTCGTTTGTCCGAATATTTTTTTTGAGACCAATCGTGGCCAGAAATTTCCCATCGGGGCTGTAAACGGGATTATAGATCATCGTTGAAATCCCCTCGAGCTTAGCGATCAACCTGCCACTTTTCGTTTCCTGGACGGATGCGGTATTATCCATCGGAGAAGCGACAATATACTTTGAATCAGCACTGAACGCTGCGTTAAGATATTCCAGATCATCCGGGTTGATACTTATGATATCCGGACTATAATCCTTTATCATCTGTGCTACTTTACGTATAAATTTTCCGCTTTTCGTTTCCCATAACCGGATGATGCCATCGCTAGACAGCGTAAGTAAGGAATTACCATCCGGGCTGACAACTGAGGATATCGTAGCAACGTTCTCCGGCAGATGATAAGTTTGTAATAACTGGTTTGCAGCAAAGTCCCATAATTCAACCCGGCAGTTTGTAATTGCTTTTTCATTGGTTTTAATGTTGCTATCAATGGAGCAAACGATAATGCTATTTTCAGCGGGGGTGAATGTTGCAGATAATGCGAGGTTTTTTCCGGTACTAATCTCCTGTAATAATTTTCCTGTCCGGGTTTCCCATATCCGCACCTTGTCGTCGCTTGATGTAGCCAGGAATTTATCCGCAGCAGCGGTAATCCTGCAATCTATAAATCTGACTCCGGCTTCTTTTATCTTGTGCAAGACTTTTCCCGAAGCGAGGTCCCATACGGTCAGACTGCTATCTGCGTTTGTAGTCAGGGCAAATTCCTGGGTAGCGTCATATTTTACAAAACTAACCAGTGTCTTTTGCCCGGCGTATACAACATACGCTGTTGTATCATAAATATTATGGATTAATTGTTTTTTTTGAAGGTCATGATATTCCATTGCATCGTTGCCCATCAAAAGGATTTTTTTCCCGTCTGCTGTAAAAAATCCTTTTTCCACCCAGTTGCTGAAATAAAAGTTAATGTCGTAATACAAAGATCCTTTACGAATATCCCAGACCTTGGCATGATGGTCATGCCCGGTAGTCAGTAAATATTTCCCGTCCGGACTGAATGTTACAGAAGTGACCTTATCCGCATGATCGAAAGTTGCCAGTAATTTGCCCGTCCGGGTTTCCCAGATTTTCACATTCTTTTCCTCCCCTCCGTTCGTAACAACAATTTTTCCGTCGGGGCTGAAACGGCAATCTGATATGGCTTCCGCATGACCGAGCGGCATAATCAGTTTGGGTTGGGCAAAACTGTCTATGCCGGCGATTAGAAATGATCCGATCAAAAGAAGAAAACTCCGCATACCTGAAGCTATGGAATGGAAAAGATAATGCAATAAGCCGGACCTCCTATACCGCAGAGGCGGTATATTCTGTCCCTGCTTTCGGGCAGATTTTTAAAATATTCCAAAAAAAATTAGTTTTAATTTGCTAAATACTTTAGTTTTGCGGAATAACCGATCTTAAACGATAGTAACCCGGCTTTTGCCGGGCAACCCCCTAACTTTGATCCATGGCAAAAACAGAAAAAACTACCGACATGTCAAACAACAGCGAAAAACTGAAAGCCCTCAAGCTTACGATCGATAAGATTGAGAAGGATTACGGCAAGGGGAGCGTGATGATGATGAATGAGAAGGCCGAAGTGCAGCAGGAGGTCATCTCCACCGGTTCCATCGGTCTGGACGTTGCCCTGGGTATCGGGGGCCTGCCCCGTGGCCGGGTGATCGAGGTGTACGGGCCCGAAGCGTCGGGGAAGACCACTATTGCGATCCATGTGATCGCTGAAGCTCAAAAAAAAGGTGGTATGTGCGCCATCATTGATGCCGAACATGCATTTGACAGCAGCTATGCCCAGAAATTGGGGGTGGATGTTGACAATCTTTTGATCTCTCAACCCGATTACGGTGAACAGGCCCTGGAGATCGCCGACCGCCTGATCCTTTCCGGCGCATTGGATGTAGTGGGGATCGACTCCGTAGCAGCATTGGTGCCCAAAAGCGAGTTGGAGGGTGAAATAGGAGATAGTAAAATGCGGCTGCAGGCACGATTGATGAGCCAGGCCCTGCGGAAACTCACTGCCACCATCGCCAAAACAAACACCATATGCATTTTCATCAATCAGTTGCGGGAAAAGATCGGGGTGATGTTCGGCAACCCGGAGACGACTACAGGAGGTAATGCTTTAAAATTTTATGCGTCGGTTCGTCTTGATATCCGGAGACTGGCACAAATAAAAGATGGCGAAGAGGCGATCGGCAATCATGTGAAAGTAAAAGTGGTGAAGAACAAGGTAGCGCCTCCTTTTCGTGCCGCCGAATTTGATATTATTTTTGGGGAGGG
>CAYSIU010000178.1:0-3824 GCA_964431095.1 uncultured Chitinophaga sp.
AAAAAAACCGTATTTTCTGTAGTAGTTTTACGATGATGCTGGCTATCAATGAAGTGCTTTACGCTCCCTAAGTATTACTATTTAATCATTTCTAAAAAATAATCGTAGTAATGCTTTGCATATGGGGAGTAGAATTACGATCCAAAAATGAATAGAATGAATGCTGTAAAAAAGCAGAAAAAATAAAGCGACCCAGGGGTCGCCTTACAATATAATAATATAAGAAGCCTGATTAAGCCTTGTATTGAGGGATTATCCCATTGGCCAGTTCCACCATTTTCCTGATCCCATCCTCTGGAAGATTCCCGTTTTTGAACTCTGCCATTACATTCGGCAATTTGGTCTCCATTTCCATTAAGAAGTGATCCTCGAATTCTCTTACCCTTCTTACTGGGATGTTTTTCAGCAGGCCGTTGGTGCCGAGGTAGATGATCGCCACCTGTTTTTCTACTGTAAAAGGTGAGTACTGGGGTTGTTTTAATATTTCGACATTCCGGGCACCCTTATCAATTACATTTTTGGTAGCTGCATCCAGATCACCGCCAAACTTGGAAAAAGCTTCTAACTCGCGGTAGAGCGCCTGGTCAAGTTTTAAAGTACCTGCCACTTTTTTCATCGATTTGATTTGCGCGTTGCCGCCCACGCGGCTAACCGAAATTCCCACATTAATGGCAGGGCGGATCCCCGAAAGAAACAGGTTTGTTTCCAAAAATATCTGTCCATCGGTAATAGAGATCACGTTCGTTGGGATATACGCCGATACATCTCCTGCCTGTGTTTCGATGATCGGTAAGGCGGTCAGCGAGCCTCCTCCTTTCACCAGGTGCCTGATGCTTTCCGGAACGTCGTTCATATTTTTCGCTACTTTATCATCGGTAATGATCTTGGCGGCTCTTTCCAGCAAACGGCTATGGAGATAAAATACATCTCCTGGGTAAGCTTCGCGACCCGGGGGTCGACGGAGCAAAAGTGACACTTCACGGTAAGCCACGGCCTGTTTGGAAAGATCGTCATAGATGATCAATGCCGGGCGCCCGGTATCCCGGAAAAATTCCCCGATCGCAGCGCCGGCAAAGGGTGCATAGAATTGCAAAGGAGCGGGATCGGATGCCGATGCAGCAACGATGATGGTATAATCCATGGCCCCGTTATCCTGCAATGTTTTCATCACCCCGGCAATCGTGGAGGCTTTTTGACCGATCGCCACATAAATGCAGTATACAGGTTTGCCGACTTTAAAAAATTCTTTTTGATTAATGATCGTATCGATACAAATCGCTGACTTCCCGGTTTGCCGGTCGCCGATCACCAGTTCCCTTTGTCCCCGTCCGATCGGGATCATTGCATCAATGGCTTTGATACCGGTCTGCAGCGGCTCTTTCACCGGTTCGCGGAAAATAACTCCCGGCGCTTTTCTTTCCAGCGGCATCTCATATCGTTCGCCGGTCACCGGCCCGCGGCCATCGATCGGCTCTCCCAAGGTATTGACCACCCGGCCTACCATTCCCTCTCCCACTTTGATGGAAGCGATCTCACCCGTACGTTTTACTTTGGCTCCTTCTTTGATATTACCGCTTTCTCCCATCAATACCACTCCTACATTGTCTTCTTCCAGGTTCAGGGCGATGGCTTTTACACCATTCTCAAACTCTACCAGTTCACCATAACGAACATTGCCCAGTCCGTACACCCGGGCGATGCCATCCCCTACCTGCAGTACGGTCCCTATTTCCTCGAGGTCCGCCACGGCATTGAAGTTGCTCAGTTGCTGGCGCAGTATCGCTGATATTTCATCCGGTTTAATCTCTGCCATATATTATTATTTTAAATACCTGTTCACTACTTACTCAACTTTTAATACTTATCCTTTACCTTACTTTATAAATAAAATCGTTATTCTCAAATTGTTTGGCGATGGCTTTCAGGTTGTAGGCTACACTGGCGTCTACCAGTTTATCGCCGGCCTGTAATACAAAGCCACCGATCAGGTGGGGATCTATTTTTTCCTCGAGTTCAATATGCCGGAACCCGGCTGTTTTTTTTACCTGCTCCACTATTGCTTTTTTCATTTCTTCATTCATCGGGGCAGCGGAAGTCAATTTGACCGTTTGAATGTTCTTATGTTTTTTATACCCTGCAATGAAGGCGTTGATGATCTCCGGCAGGTTGCCCTCCCGGCCTTTCGTGATAAGTAACGCATTAAAACCCGCTGTCAATTCGCCCACCCTTCCTTCCGTAACTATACCGACGATCTTTTTTTTGGTATCCGCCTTTATGATCGGGCTCCGCAGCAGGTTTACAAAATCGCGGTTGCTTTTGCATACGGCCTGCAGCCATTGCATATCGGCAAATACTTTTTCCAACTGGCCTTTTTCAATCGCAAGGTCAATCAGTGATTTGGCGTATCTCGATGCTAAACGCGGATTCGGCATTTTGTTTAAGGTTCGCAGTTTATGCAGGAGGTACCACGGTAGTAAGATCCTGTACCCGGTACCTTGAACCCTGTTGTTTAATTTAATTTTACTTCGTCTACCAGTCCTTTGATATGCGCTTCCTGTGCCGCCTTGTTCCCCAATTCTTTTTTTAGCACTTTTTCGCTGACTTCGATCACCAGTTTGCCCACCTGGTTTTTTACTTCAGTGAGGGCAGCCATTTTCTGGGAATTGATTGCAGCCTGTGCGTCCGTAATAATTTTACCGGCTTCTATTTTTGCCTGTTCTTTTGCTTCGCTGATGATCCGGTCCTTGGTTTCCCTTGCTTCTTTCAGCAGATGGGCTCTTTCTTCACGGGCTTTTGCCAATAAAGCTTCGTTCTCGCTTTTCATCTGCGCCATTTCGGCCTTTATTTTTTCCGCCGTGGCCAATGAATCGGCGATGGTGCGCTGGCGCTCTTTCAGTCCTTTAATAATAGCAGGCCAGGCAAATTTTTTCAGGATAAAAAAAACGATCAAAAAGGCCACCAGTGTCCAGATCAGCAATCCGAATTCAGGTTTCAACAGCGGGTGCATATAGAACGTTTAAAAGCTTTGATGAATGGATTAAATACTGCATCCTCCGCCCTGTGCTTTGGATGCAGTAATGTGTTTACTTCAACACCATTGCAAGGAAGCCAACGATGATCGCAAACAGGGCCGCCCCTTCTACCAGGGCTGCTGTCAGGATCATGTTACTCCGGATGTCATTGATCGCTTCCGGCTGGCGGGCAATCGCCTCCACTGCCCCCTTCCCGATCTGGCCAACGCCAATACCGGCACCCATCGCTGCCAGGCCTGCGCCAATAGCACCCCCTCCGTTTGCAAAAGGAGTTGTACTGAGAATAACATGCATTAGATCCATACTACTTGGTTTTATAATTAAAAAAACAATCCTAAACGATAGCCACGTCTTTGTGGTGATCCCCGTCATCATGTCCGCCCTCAAATGCCTGCCCGATAAATACCGCGGTCAACATGGCAAAAATGAAAGCCTGGATAAAGGCGACCAGTATTTCAATAAAATAAATGAAAACAGTAAATCCTATAGAAAATACAGATGTTCCCCACCCGGCATAAATATTTAACCCTGCAAAAATAAATATGAGCGATATCAGGCATATAATAATGATATGTCCCGCCACCATATTGGCAAAAAGCCGTATGATCAATGCAAAGGGTTTAATAAAAACACTGAGTATCTCCACGGGGATCAGGATGAGCTTAACCCCAAACGGCATTCCCGGCGGATTGATGATATGCCCCCAATAATGCTTATTGCAGCTTAAAAAAATGACAAAAAACGACACCAACACCACAAACAACCACCAACACACCAAACACAAACACAACC
>CAYSIU010000178.1:3834-6132 GCA_964431095.1 uncultured Chitinophaga sp.
TCCCGGTCACATTTGCCGAACCCGGGATCAGGCCAAAAAGGTTGTTGATCAGGATAAAAAAGAAAACCGTCAGCAAATACGGTAAATATTTTTCATATTTATTTCCCAGGTTGGGTTTCGCCACTTCATCCCTGACAAATGCAATGACCGGCTCCAGCAGGTTCTGAATACCCCTGGGGGCACTGCTGACTCCTTCTCCCTTTTTATACCTTCTTGCAATCACCAACATGATCCAAACCAGCAGGGCAAGTGCTAACAGCATTTGCACCACATTCCGGGTAATGGAAATATCATAGACCTTTACCGACCGATCCCATTTTCCATCCGCTCTAACAGGAATGATTTTCCCCGGGTTCAGTCCTTCCTGGTCTATATCAATTCCCTCTTTTGTCATTTCAGCCAGGTATTCTTCTGTAAGAAGGCGATATCCCATGTAGGTTTCGTGCCCGTGGTGAAACCTCGAAGACAGGAAAGAACTCAAGCCGCGCTGAGGAGAAAAAAGAATCACGGGGAGGGGTATGCTGACCGGGTGTTTTTCACCATTTTTCGTGATATCCATGAAGTGAAATTCATGGGCGTCGAGAATATGCCCAAAGATCACTTCAGTGGCATTAAAATCCTCTTTTTTCGCCGTACTGTCCGTTCCTCCGTCTCCCGCCATGGCAGGACTGAAAAGAGAACTGAAAAATAAGCTGAAACCCGCTACAGTAAAGGATTTGAAACGTCGTACCAGCATGCCTGTCCTGAAATTTGCCGCAAAGATAAGGGTGTGAGGGGTAAAATCAGGAATTGGGAATTAGGAATTTGGAAGGAGGCGTTGGGGATTTAAGGGAAACGGGGTAAGGAACTCTTCGTGAAATGCTGATACTGTTTCACAGGTTTGATTATCAACTAGTGGTAAATCCTGCAAAACAAGGCTCGAGAACACAAAACAGCTTCCCTTGCCTCCTGAAATAGTGGCTTTTCTCTTATACCATGACTCTTTTTTCAAATTGCATCTCATATAACTGCGCATAAAACCCTCCCTTTTTCAGCAGTTCTTCATGGGTGCCCATTTCTTTCAGCTCGCCTTTATCCAGTACTATGATTTTACTTGCCTTGCGGATGGTGGATAAGCGATGAGCAATGACGATGGAGGTCCTTCCTTTAATAAGGGTGTCGATCGCATGCTGGATCAGTAATTCGCTTTCGGTGTCAACAGAAGAAGTGGCTTCATCAAGGATCAGAATAGAAGGATTGTATAATAAGGCCCGGATGAAAGAAAGCAATTGTCTTTGCCCCAGTGATAAAGTAGCCCCCCGTTCCATTACATTGAAGTCATAGCCCCCGGGCAACTGCATAATAAAATCATGCATATCAATGAGCCGGGCGGCTTCTATCACTTTCTCCCGGGATATGTCCGGGTTGCGCAGGGTAATATTGTCGATCACCGGGCCGGAAAACAGGAACACATCCTGCAACACCACGCCGATATTCCTGCGCAGGGCATCCAGCTCGTATTGTTCAATGTCCGTATCATCTATCCGAATGCTCCCTTGCCGGATATGATACAGCCGGTTCAGCAAACTAATGATCGTGGTCTTACCACTCCCTGTATGCCCGACTATGGCAATTGTTTCGCCGGGATTGACCCGGAAAGAAAGATCTTTTAAAACATAATGCTGGTCATTATAAGCAAACCATACGTTTTCAAATTCAATTTTCCCATTCACTTTCATGGGGGAATAGGTGCCTTTATTATCTGCATAGTCCTCGTTGTCCAGGACTTTAAAAACCCTTTCACTGGCAATGATCCCCATCTGCAATACGTTGAATTTATCAGCGATCACCCGCAGGGGCCGGAACAATAAATTCAGGCATAGGATAAAAGAAATGACCGTCCCCTGCTGACTCTGGTGCAGGTGCAGGGCTTCTTTTGCGGTCCACCACACGATCAGGCCAATAGAAAGGGCGAGGACGATCTCCACCACGGGGAAAAAAACGGAGTAGGCAAAAATGGCTTTAATATTTGCATTCCGGTGTTCCCGGTTGATCTTTTTGAATTTATCAAATTCACTTTCCTCCGCGGCAAAGGCCTGCACTACCGACATACCCGTCAGGTGTTCCTGAACAAAGGCATTAAGGCTGGCCACGGCATTTCTCACTTTAAAAAAAGAGCGGTTGATGCTTTCTTTAAAATAATAGGTGGCAAGAAGAATCACCGGGAAGGGGATCAGGGCGACCAGGGTCAGAATGGGGTCGGTATGGCCATGACCACCAGTACGCAAACGATCGAAAGCAGGTCAGCGATGATCGGTA
>CAYSIU010000179.1:0-6127 GCA_964431095.1 uncultured Chitinophaga sp.
ACACGTGTGGATGAGCTGCCACAACTTCTCAATGTGCTCAAGGGAGAAATGAGCCTGGTGGGTCCCCGACCCGAAAGACGTTTTTATATTGACCAGGTTATTCCCCGCTATCCGTATTATAAATACCTGCTGAAAGTAAAACCAGGTATCACCAGCTGGGGTATGGTGCAATTCGGCTATGCAGAAAATTTAGACGAGATGATCGAGCGAAGTAAATTCGACTTGTTATATATTGAGAATATCTCGCTGGCACTTGACTTTAAGATCATGATCCATACTTTGCGGATTATCTTTAAAGGAAAAGGGAAGTAAGTCAGTCTGCAGTCTACAGTCGACAGTCTTCAGTCTGCAGTTCGCTCCCAATAACTATCGGGATGGCAGTTGGCAATTGAGAGTTAATCTGTATTTTTGATAAACTATATCCCTTTGAAGAAATCACTGCTGCTCCTGTTAGCTGACTGTTTACTGTGTACTGCTTACTGCCAGCAGAACTACTGGCAACAGGAGGTCAATTATACGATCGATGTCTCCCTGGATGATACGGCGCATGGCCTGTCCGCTTTTGAAAAAATTGAATATATCAACCATTCCCCTGATACCTTAAAATTCATCTGGTTTCATTGCTGGCCCAATGCATACAAGAACGATAGAACCGCCTTTTCGGACCAGTTGCTGGAAAACGGCAGCACCAAATTCTATTTTTCAAGCCAGGAAGAAAAAGGGTATATCAACCGGCTGGATTTCAAAGTGAATAATGTGACTGCAGAGGTGGAAGACCATCCGCAGTATATTGATATTATAAAAGTGATCTTACCAGCTCCCCTCCCACCCGGGCAAAAGATCATGATCAGCACTCCTTTCCATGTTAAACTTCCTTACAATTTTTCACGAGGCGGCCATGATGGCCAAAGCTACCAGGCCACCCAATGGTATCCCAAGCCTGCGGTCTATGATAAAAACGGCTGGCACCCGATTCCCTACCTCGACCAGGGGGAATTTTACAGCGAATTCGGAAGCTTTGATGTCACCATAACAGTCCCGAAAAATTACGTAGTGGCTGCCACCGGTGAATTACAGGATATAGATGAAAAAGAATGGCTGAATACAAGATCGTCTTACACCTGGGAACCGGTGAAACAAAAAGAAAAGATGTATGGGGGGCAACTTAAGACCAGTTACCAACTTTTTCCTGCATCCGAAAAAGAAACTAAAACACTTCATTATAAACAGAACAATGTTCATGACTTTGCCTGGTTCGCCGATAAGCGCTTTATTGTGAACCATGATACCTGCCTTTTGGCTTCCGGTAAAGTGGTGCAGGTATATACTTATTACACGCCGCAGAACAAAAAAATATGGGGCAACAGTGTGAAGGATGCAAAAAAAGCCGTTCATCATTATTCCGGCCTGGTGGGCGAATATCCTTTCAGCATTGTGCAGGTGGTGCAGGGCCCGGCCAGTTTTGGAGGTGGCATGGAATATCCCACGATCACCATTATTTCACCGATCCCCAACGCGAAAGAGCTGGACCTGACTATTGCGCACGAGATAGGTCATAATTGGTTTTATGGCATACTTGCAACCAATGAACGGGATCATCCCTGGATGGATGAAGGCATTAACAGCTATTATGAAGCCCGTTATGGCATCACCCATTATGGGAAAGGGCCGCAACTGGAAAGAATATTATTTGAAACGAAAGCGGCTACCAAAACCGACCAACCCATCGAGCTGACCTCAGAAAAATTCAGCGTGACCAATTATGACCTGGTGGCTTATTACAAAACTGCCGAATGGATGCGCTACCTGGAATCGCAACTCGGTACATCCGTCTTTGACAAAGCCATGCAGGACTATTACCGGCGCTGGCAGTTTAAACATCCCCAGCCGGAAGATTTTAAAAAAACCATAGAAGAATCCAGCGGCAAGAACCTTGATGATGTCTTTTCTTACCTGGGGAAAACTGGTACATTACCCAATCAAAGAAGAACAGGCACCCGGACAGCATTTATTTTTGATATTAAGGCGTTGCGTAAATATCTGGTTGACCCTTCGCAAAACCTGCTCCTTTGGGGGCCGGCTATCGGTGGAAATAGTTATGACAAATTCATGGTAGGTGGCTTTCTAACCAACATGAAATTGCCACCATCGGCTTTGCAATTCCTGCTGGTGCCGATGTATGCCACGGGCTCCAAACGCTTTACGGGTCTTGGTTTCCTGTATTATAGTTTTTATCCCAATGGTTTCTTCAGAAAAGTTGAAGGGGGTGTCAGTGCATCTACTTTTACGATGGACAGGTTCACCGGTGATGATGGCAATACCGCCTTTCTGCGTTTTCGTAAGATCGTACCCGGTATCCGTCTTACCCTGAAGGAAAAAGATCCCCGCAGCACATTCAACCGCTATATCCAATTCAAAACATTCCTGGTCGGGGAAGATGCCCTGCGTTTTTATCGTGATACCGTCATCGTGGGAATTGATACCAGCATCGTGAACCGGTTCAGGACCATCGAAGAAAACCGGACACTGAATCAACTGCAATTCGTTATTGAAAACAACCGGGTGCTCTATCCTTACCGGGCTGAATTAAAGATGGAGCAGGGCAAAGATTTCCTGCGCACCGCTTTTACGGGAAACTACTTTTTCAATTATGTAAAAGAAGGCGGTCTGGATGTCCGTTTATTTGCCGGGAAATTCTTTTACAGCAGTTCCAAAACTTTTTCCAAACAGTTTTCCACCGACCGTTATCACCTCAATATGACTGGGGCCAACGGTTATGAAGATTACACGTACAGCGATTATTTTTTCGGCAGGAATAAATTCGAAGGCCTGGCGAGCCAGCAGATCATGGTGCGCGACGGAGCCTTCAAGGTAAGAACCGACCTGTTGGCTGATAAAGTAGGAAGGACGGATGACTGGCTGGCAGCGGTTAATTTCAGCAGCAGCATCCCTGCCGCTGTAAACCCGCTGACACTATTACCGGTAAAGATCCCGCTGAAGATCTTTTTGGATATCGGTACTTATGCCGAAGCCTGGAAACAAAATGCAACCACCGACCGCTTTCTCTTCGATGCAGGCCTGCACATACCCCTTTTAAAAGAAACGGTCAATATCTATGTACCGCTGATCTACAGCAATGTTTACAAAGATTATTTCCAATCCACTTATGACAAGAGTAAACGATTCTGGAAAAAGATCTCATTCTCCATTGATATTTCCCATTTCAACTTCCGGAAATTTGGCCGCAACTTTGACCTTTGATGAGCATTGAGGCCAACATACAATATTTCACCCGCAAACAGATTGATAAGGACAGGTGGGATGCCTGTATAGCCAGTGCAGGCAATGGATTGATCTATGCCTACTCTTTTTACCTGGATTATATGGCGCGGCAATGGGACGCCCTGGTTTTAAACGATTACGAAGCCGTGATGCCGCTTCCCTGGAACAGTAAATACGGGATCAGGTACCTGTACCAGCCATTCCTGGCGGCGCAATTGGGGATCTTCGGGAAAAATATCACAGGGGAACAGGTAAATGGTTTTATCCAGTCGATCCCGGCCTCCTTCCGGCTCGTGGAGATCTCGTTGAACAGCGGCAATATTCAAACTGAGCCGAACCGATGGACCATCCCAAGAAGCAACTATGTTCTTTCCCTGGATAAACCTTACGGTGAGCTTTATAAAAACTACCGGGAAAATATACAACGGAACATTAAAAAAGCGGAGCAACTGGGTTGTTTTGCTAAAAAAGATTTTGATGTGGAAAATGTGATCCACCTGGCCCTGCAACAAATGAAAACGAAGGATAGGGAGTCGTCGGAGAATGCGGACCGGTTCCGGAAACTCTATCAATACCTGCATGAAAAACAAATGGCTGTAACTTATGGCATCTTTTCACAGCAGCAGGAACTGCTGGCTTCCTGTGTTTTTTTCTTTTCACATAACCGGGCCTACTATATCCTGGTGGGCAATCATCCCAATGGCCGGACCATCGGGGCTTCTCATGCACTGATCGATGCATTCATCAAAGATCATGCGGGTCAAAACCTGATCCTCGATTTTGAAGGGTCCGATATCCGCAACCTGGCCTTTTTTTACAGCAGTTTTGGTGCCACGCACGTACCCTACCCTGCGTTGCGGATCAACAGGCTCCCCTTTTACCTGAAATGGATGAAGTAGGTGGTTGAGCGGTGACTTGTTAATTAATTAACCGACTTCCCTTCAAGAATCTTCTCAGCAATCAAAAGATCAACGGGTCTTGTTATCTTGATATTATTCTCCTCCCCTTCTACAAGCGATATTTTTATCCCTGAAGCTTCTACAACCGTGGCTTCGTCAGTAAATTTTTCATTGTACTCAACATTAAAAGCAGGTAATATTATTTCACTTCGAAAGGCCTGCGGGGTCTGGATCAGCATCACTTTATAACGGTCGACTACCATATTCCCTTCCTTTGTCAACAGCCGGATACTGTCCCCCGAAGCGATTGCAGGTATGGCCGTCCCGGTTTCAACTGCTTTTTGATAACAACGATGAATCAACTCTTTTGACAAGAGGCAGCGAACGGCATCCTGCACAAATATGATGGATTCCTCCTGCACCAATGACAGACCGTTCTTTACTGACTGAAAACGGGTATCGCCGCCTGTAGTAATGCGGACCCTGGATTTGTCAAAATGATCATCAATGATCTTCTGCCCCTTACCGGTAAAGCCTTCCGGCAACACAAGAATTATCTTTATATCATTATAAGCATCAAAAAAAGCTTTCAGGGTGTAATAGAGTACCGGCTTGCCTTTCAGAAGGAGGAACTGCTTGGGTTGCAGGTTGCCCATCCTGGTTCCTGACCCTCCTGCTGCGATGATGGCATATTTCTCCATGACTCTTTTACTTATAAATAGCTATTTCATATTTCCCATCATTGCTTTTTATGGCCCGGTACATCCCTTCGCTGTTAAATACCATCGCCCCATTACCCTTTGCATCCACGCCGATCATTCCTCCTTCGCCATCGATTTTTAAAAGTTTATCGTGCACTACAATGTGCATTGCTTCTTGCAAAGAAAGACCTCTGTAATCCATCAGGCAGCACACATCATAAGCGGCTACGGTACGGATAAACGGTTCACCATGCCCCGTGCAACTGATCGCGCAGGTTTTATTACTGGCGTACGTGCCCGCGCCGATGACGGGACTATCCCCGATCCTTCCATATTGTTTGTTGGTCATACCCCCTGTGCTGGTGGCAGCAGCGATATTACCATGCTGGTCACAGGCCACAGCACCAACTGTTCCCAGGTCTTTGTCTTTTATTATTACATTATGATCCAATGCCGCTTCATCACTTCCCTGTAATTGTCTCCATTGATCATAGCGGAAAGAGGAAAAGAAATAATCATCCGGTTCCGTTTGTACTTCATGCAGCAACGCAAAATCATAAGCCCCCTTTCCCTGGAGCATCACGTGCGGGCTCTTCATCATAATCATATAAGCCAGCTCAACGGGGTTACGGATATTCCGAACAGCCGCGACTGCACCGGCCATTCCGGTTTTCCCGTCCATGATGGAAGCATCCATTTCCTGGCTGCCATCTTTGGCGAACACGGAGCCTTTCCCGGCATTAAAAAGTATATTGTCTTCCAGTGAAACCACGGCCGCCCTTACTGCATCCAGGGCAGATTGCCCTTTTTCAAGCAGGCTGAAACCAGCTTCCAGGGCGGCTTGCAAGCCATCTTTGTAAGCTCTTTCTTCGCCGGGTGTTATATCTGTTTTCCGGATCGTACCGGCGCCCCCGTGGATAACCAATGTGTATGTTGACATAGAACCCGGTATCAGGACAATAATAGTTCACATTCATGAAGCAGTTTATCCTTATTGACAGCCACTGTCCCCACTTCCAGGAATCCGAGACGAACAGCGCGGTGTTGAGTCCGGTCCAGTTCTCGTTCAGAGTGAAGAACGCAGCTCCCAGCAGCCCCGCGTTGTTAGTCACATTGACGCCGTTGTTGAGTGACAGGGCGATGAGCTGCGCGTTGGGCGTGGCCGTCACGAGCTCATTGTTGCCGAGCCACCAGTGGTCGTCGGATGAATAAGCCGCCAGCTAACCGCCCACCGGCAGCTGTTTT
>CAYSIU010000180.1:0-6105 GCA_964431095.1 uncultured Chitinophaga sp.
CGTTGCGCCGCTTTGATCAATCCCACATTTCCTTCGTTGATCAGGTCGGGGAGCGACAATCCCTGGTTCTGGTATTGTTTGGCAACAGATACCACGAAACGAAGATTGGCCTTGGTCAGGCGGTCCAATGCCTTCTGATCGCCCTGTTTGATGAGGGTGGCTAATTTGACTTCTTCTTCCGGGGAAATGAGTTCGACCTTGCCGATCTCCTGCAGGTACTTTTCAAGGCTTTGGGATTCACGATTCGTAATAGACTTCGTGATCTTGAGTTGTCGCATGCTCATAGGTATGGGTTTAAATGGTGTATTTTAAGGGTTAAAGAATTATAAGTTTTGGCTACACCTTATACTCTAAAAATACCCACCACAATGTCGTTTTCGTTCAGAAAGTATTGAACTTCAAGGCAATTTAGCTAAATCGCTCTTACAGGCCAAATAAATTTTGACAAGCTCTTAACGATTTCAAACCCGTTTTATTTTAAAGGGTTGAGCCCCCCTTCGGATAAGGGGAAAAATAAAGTAGAAAATATATTGGCGCAATCATTTATTTTTTATTATTGCAGCGGTCGCTGTGATTTGGCGCAGGCTAAATGAGTAAACAATTATACACCCTGGAATTCCCGGTTCGCTGTTCGCCATCAATCCTTTATGAGTTCCTTTCTACCCCCGCCGGGCTCGCTGAATGGTTTGCTGATAAAGTTGATGAAAGAGATAATGTGTTCTATTTTGGCTGGAACAGTGCCTTTGAAAAAGCCGAGGTGATGGAAAGCGAAGCGGATAAATTCATCCGTTTTCACTGGGCCACGTCCCCCAAAGAAGAATATTTCGAGTTCCGCATCGAAAAATCGGAGATCACAAATCAAACTATCCTGGTGATCAGGGATTTTGCCGAAAAAAAAGACATCAAAGACCAGAGCATGCTCTGGGATTACCAGGTGAAGGAACTATTTCACCGGCTGGGTAATTGACCTACAGGATTTCGGAAGATTTTTAAATTTTCAACACAGAGAAAAAATGAAACAGGGTTTTGAATAGGCAATGCTGGGTGCAGCCCTGCACCACTGTGTGAAAAGCTTTGACCTCCTGCTTTATTCCTTTATTGATTCAGAGAGAAGTTTAAAATAACGATTCAAAACGGGTATCGCGTGATCCCATCGCCGCAGTGAAATTTTATTGGCCAGTTTTACAAAAGGTTTATTGAAAATCCATTTTTCAAATTCCTTTTTGTTCAGTTTTGAAAGGAGTTTATAATTATCTTCTTCAAAATGATGCTCCCAGGGATCACTATTTATGCACACAGAAAAACCGGCTTTCTTCAGGAGGGAAAAAGAAGCGACCAGTTTTTTTTCAGCATCTTTTTTATATTGACCGGATACATGAAGCGTGATACTGAAAAAATGCCCCCACCAGAACAGGGTTCTCACGGCAAAAATATTGTTTGGGTCAAACAAACGCGGGTAATCCAACACGCGGTAAGGGAGTCCTTTATAATTCTCTCCCCTGGAGATCTTCGGAGAAGACCGCATCACCCTTACAGGAAGATTTCCGTCCTGTTCCTTCAAATATTCCTGGTAATGGCTTTGCAGAACAGCCAGCAATTGCTCTGTCTTTTGCAGGATGGCGTTCTTTGTTAAAATGAGTTCGGTATTCCCAACCAGCTCTTTCTCCTTTGCTGAAAGCTGTATTTTTGCCGGGTCCATAAGCTAAAGATACGTGTTCAAAAAACTGGATAAACTCATCATCAAAGCTTTTATCGGGCCTTTTATCGCCATTTTTTTTATCGTGTTGGTGGTGCTTGTGATGCAATTTTTCTGGTTGTACATTGATGATTTTGTCGGGAAGGGCCTTGAGGTCAGGGTGATCCTTGAATTCATATGGTATCAGAGCGCCGTACTGGTGCCGCTGGCCCTGCCGCTGGCGGTACTGCTGTCTTCCTTAATAACATTTGGTAACCTGGGTGAAAGTTTTGAGCTGGTCGCCATCAAATCCTCTGGTATATCGTTGTTACGGTTCATGCGCCCGCTTTTCATCGTCAGCCTCCTGATCAGCGGCATTGCTTTTCTTTTTTCCAATTACCTGATACCGGTCGCCAACCTGAAATCAAGAACCCTGCTATCCGATATTGTGTATGCAAAACCCGCCTTTGATCTGAAGGAAGGTGTTTTTTATGATAAGATACCCAAGTATGCTATCAAGATCGGGAAAAAAGAAGCAAATGACAGCGTAATAAAAGATATCGTAATCTATGAGCAGGAAAATACCCTGCAGGATAATTTCATTATTGCCAAAAGCGGTATCATGCGGGTGACAGGGAACAAAAGATTCCTCGAGTTCAACCTGAAGGACGGCTGGCGCTACCAGGAGAGGGGTAATAGCTATGAGAAAGGAAATTCAGAATATATACGGATCGGTTTCAAAGAGTACAAAAAGCAGTTCGATTTGAGATCCCTGGGTTTTTCTACCCGTACGGCCGACAGTGTAAATAAGAACAATGAAAAAATGCTGAGCATGCGACAGCTGGAAAAAGCCATCGACTCACTGAATAAGCAGAAACAGGCGATGGAAGCACAAACACTCAGTGATCTTTTCCGTCCCTTCCCCTTTGTCACGTATATCGATTCGGCCTGGTCATCTGCAACGGATACTAATACTGCCCGGAAGATCAGCAGTTTTAATGAATGGTTGCCCGACTCGGCTGAAGTCTATGTCGGTCAAAACGTTCAGAACCTGACCCGCTCGATCGGAATGAGCCTGGAAACATTGAACAGCACAATGAAATCAAAAGCAAGGGAACTGCGTTTACATAAAATAGAATGGTACCGGAAGATCGTTCTATCACTGGCCTGCATGGTCCTGTTCCTCATCGGTGCTCCCTTGGGTTCGATCATCCGCAAAGGCGGCCTGGGTACCCCGCTGATCTTTGCGATCGGCTTTTTCATGGTCTTTTATTTTTCCAGCACCATGGGTGAAAAATTTTCAAAAGAAAATTCATTGAACCCCGTGACAGGGTTGTGGCTGGATCCTTTTGGTATCATTCCCATCGGCTTTTTTCTTACTTACAAAGCCATGCGCGACTCGCAGCTTTTCAATAAAGAATGGTATTACCGCCTCAGGCATTATTTCCGGAGGAAATAATTTTTTTCTTTTCCTGCACATTAAAAAACCCCGGTCAATCATCCATCTAAAAGAGGAAGGGGCCTGTAAAACCACCCTTTTGCAGGATTGACTAGCGCCCGTAAATCCATCAATTTTAACTACCGTAAATCCATTTACTAAACAGGAACTTCCGTTTACTAAATCAAACGTTACCGGGCTGGCTTTGTCAATAAATTGCTTTGTGATCGGTTTTTTGAAAAGCCCTTGAAAGAGGGTTTTCGTAAAGAAATTGAAACCTTATTTATGAGAATAATAATTCTTCCACTGCTGTTGGCAACGGGTGCTGACGCGTTTGGACAACTAAAGATCGACAACACCACTTTTTTCATCGGCGTCGGGGCAACCGTCACGGTTCAGGGAGATGTAACGAGTAATGTGGATATACTTGGTACCGGTCTTTTGTCATTAAAAGGCAGCTCACTCCAGAACGTGGATATGGGCGGCCATACAATACCCAATCTTGAACTGAATAATGCCAGCAATGCAGCGTTGCTGAACAGCAATACAAGGATCGGGAGCAGTTTCCTGTTTACAAGTGGAAAATTTCAAACCGGTAACCTCAATATGATACTGGCATCTGCAGCGACGGTGACCGGTAATGGCAGTTCAAAATTTTTCCAGATAAACGGAACCGGACAGTTGCTGAAAGAATTGACGACAGATATATCCAACTATGAATTACCGGTGGGAGAAAACAACAATTACCGGCCCGCTTATCTATCCACCAGCGGAAGCACCTATTCTTCTGCTACTTTCGGTATACGGGTGGTAGGAACAGCAGATGCCAATAATCCTCCCATGATCGCCAGTTTCCTGAATACAAACTGGCCTGTTACCAAAACGGGGATCACCGGTGGAACAGTTACACTTACGGGCCAATATATCGACCCAACTGACATTTCCGGAACCGAGGCCGATTTACGCGGATATTTTGATAATGGTACGGACTGGAGCTCTGTGGGTGAAACACATAATACCGCTACAAACATGGTGGGAGTCCCTGTTACCGCTCCATCGGGGATCGTTTCGGGAATGGATAAATTCATCGCGGTGGGCTCTCGGGCTTTCCTCCAGGGCGCTTATGATTCCACCAGTGGGTTGATGACCGATAACCTTCGGACACTCCCCTTTGGTCCTTCGTCCAGTACAGCTAATTTCCCTTCCACCGATCCATACCGGGTGGTTCCCTATAATTCTTCTTTTTCGCATGTAAACAATCCAAATCTTGAAACGATACCTAATAGCGGCGTAATCGGTGCACAGGCCAATGCGAACGACAATATTGTTGATTGGGTCTACCTGGAATTAAGGAACCTGAATGCTTCACCGGGGAACCTGATCCTGCAAACCCGTGCAGCATTGATACAAAGAGATGGTGATATCGTAGACGTCGATGGTGTAAGCCCGGTCACTTTTAATAATATCGCCGACGGGAATTATATCCTTTGTGTGCGCCATCGTAACCACCTCGGCTTGAGTATTGATCAATCAAGCCCACGGGCGCTCAACGAAACCAAATCCACCGCCTTTACAACCAATGTAATTGACCTGAGGACGGCGACGGATCCCCAGTTGTTTGGCACTTCAGCCGCATACCGCGTGACAACGCACCCCACCCTCGGGAACGTGAATTTATTATGGGGCGGAAATGCGAATGCAAATACGAACACAAGGTTCTCCGGGTTGAATAATGACCGCGATTACCTGCTGGTCACGTCCCTGGGAAACAATCCTGCCGGGTTTATTAATAACGTTTACCATGCGGCAGATGTGAATATGAATAAATCTGTCCGTTTCTCCGGGTTGAATAACGACCGTGATTTTTTACTGATCAGGGTATTGAACAATAATCCAGCCGCTTCGCGAATACAAGCCATCCCCAATTAACGAAACCGAAAAATGAAATGGTTATGAAAAGGTATTTTTTTACAGGGTTGATTCTCTTCGGGATCCACGGGGCTTGTTTTTCCCAGGTGATGCAGGCCAGCATCGGGACCGGAACTACTCCCAACCGTATAAAGATCTATATCCGTCCCACACTGGCAACAGTCGGCACCCTTTCGACCCTCCAGTTCAGTGTCGCTATATTACCGGCGACCCTCCCGGTTCCTACCTTAACGATCGTGGGTTCACCCAGCATCGGTTCGGGTTGGCAGATCGATGCGCCCTATGTGGAAGGGGGAGTCCGTCTTTATGATATTACCACATCGTCTTCCCCGTCAGTGAATATTGGTGCCGGGGTGGAAACAGAAGTGATGGAGCTGCAGTTCAACGGCGGCCCCGCTACCTCTAATAACGTCTCCCTTTATACATTACCAGGCGGAGGAACCACTACCGGGAATGCCCTTTTCTTTTGCTCCGGTGCTGCCAATTCCATCGAAGGCCAGCTTTATTATACAAGATCGGGAGTAACAGTCGTGAACAATAATAGTTATACAGGGCCGCTTCCATCATGGGCCACGATCGGTGGCATCAGCCTGCCTGTTAAATGGCTGAGCTTCGATGTAGTGAAACAAAACAATAATGCCTTGCTCAGCTGGAAAGTAGCCAACGAAGATAATTGTAAATACTATGAAGTGCAGCGTAGTTTGAACGGGAACGATTTCATATCCATCTCAATGATCAACAGCATCGGGACACCCACGGGCACCCAGGATTATTCTTATACCGACAATGCAATAACAAGCCTTGGGGTACCCGTTATCTATTATCGCCTGAAACAGGTAGACAATGACGGAAAATTCTCTTATAGCGAGATCAGGAAGATCACGCTGACCCTCAATGCAGGAAAGATCACTGTGTTTCCCAACCCGGTCAAAGATGGTTTTTACGTGGCGATACCTGTGTTGCCCCAAAGCCCGCAAAAAAACATCAGTTTAATCTTGGTCAATAGTGCTGGTCAGACGGTCCAGACCCGTCGGATCTCTTCCCTGCAGGCCACGAACTATTA
>CAYSIU010000181.1:0-5643 GCA_964431095.1 uncultured Chitinophaga sp.
TGTGGAATATCACCCATAAAAACTATGCAGACAAAGGGTTCTCACCTTACCTGTTTGCAGGAACAGGAATAGCTTTTCTGAATATTAAACGCGACTGGAGTCGGATCAATGTCAATTATTTTCCGGAGGAATCGCCGATATGGCCGGGGCTGGCAGCCGATTCTGCCCATCGGCTTCCCCATATCATTCCCGTGATACCTGTCGGTGCAGGAGTAAAATATTTCTTTACCTACAACTGGGGTCTTGATTGGGAAGCATCTTACCGGATTGCAACAACGGATTACCTGGATGGTTTTAGCCAATCAGCTGACCCGTCAAAAAAAGACAATTACTTCAGTTATTCGGCAGGGATCCTTTACCGGGCAGGTAAAACGAACAAGTTCGGTTGCCCGGTCATGAAATACTAATGTAGATCATCCGGACATCCATCCCTTTTGCCGATACATTTTTTACTTCCATACATGGTTGCTGTCAAACGGTAGCGACATGGATTGGTTATACAACCCGTCCTTTAACAGGGCGGCATCAAATTTGTCGGGCAGATAGAGGTTAAACAGGGTCCTGTGTCCACGGGACCCTTGTTAAAGTATAATTTGTCGGTACAATCAGCCCAACCATCCATACTAATTGGGAAATGGGGTTATTAATTCAAATTTTAATCCGCAAAATCAAATGGCATGGAGCAGTCACGAAAAAAGTTCCTGAAAAACTTTCTCATTGGGGCTACTTCTGTTCCGCTCATCATCGAAGCCTGTAAAAAGAATAGCAATGACGGCGGGTCCAACAACAATTGTACGGTGACGCCGGATGAAACCGAAGGCCCTTATCCTTACCCCGGAGGCGAATCAACGAACCCTCTCAACAGGGTCGATGTAACCGGCGGACAAACGGGAGTACCCCTCAGCATGGCTTTTACTGTGGTAAACACGAATAATAACTGTGCCGCAGTCGCCAATGCGAGGGTGGATATCTGGCATTGCAACAAAGATGGATATTATAGCGGGTATGCCAACCAGAATGGGGGCGCATTGGGCACACAAAGTTATATAGGGCAAACGTGGTTACGGGGATACCAGCTCACCGATGCGAATGGTAAAATAACATTCAACACGATCTATCCCGGTTGGTACCAGGGTCGTGCCACGCATATCCATCTGGAAGTATTTGTAAATAATGTATTGAAAAAAACCGGGCAGATCACTTTCCCGGAAAGCATCAGTGATGGCGTGCATGTTTCCACCCTGTATGCGGCACATGGTGTTAATTCGACCCGTACGGCATCGGATAGCATATTCAATAATTCCCCTGCCGACCTGGCTAATGAAACGGTACCGTTGGCAGGAAGTGTAGCGGCAGGATACAGCGGTAGTTATACAATTGGTCTTGCATTATAAAAAATATTGAAAGAAAAACCGGGAAGGGGCCGGTGATGCAGCCGGCTTTTTTCCTGCTTATCAATTTAAAAACAACGAATGGCAAAAGCATTGATTAAACTCGCGTACCGGCAGGTTATCGACGCATCCTCGACCGGTGATTTTGAAAAGAAAGTGTTTCATGACAGTTATGCCGAATTCCTGATGAAGGTGCAGGCATATATTCCGGAAAACACCATTGACCGGTACAGTGAAATTGTGAATCGCGACGGCCGGGCCAATTCCCTGCATTATAAGTGCAGCTTTGCCGTGCTGCACCACATCGATACCTTGCAGCACAAGGTCCCGGGATGGCAGGATACAGCCGGCCGCATGAATATCCCTTTCGAGATCCCGGAATTCAAAGTGCTGGAGTCATCCATTAAAAACAAAGCCCTGCATAAAGTAGCGATCATTTATATCACCGATACGTTTACATTGGTTGAAAGTTTTGGAGAATACCTGGTATTAAGCCTTCTTTCACCCAGGGCCCTGGCAGCCGGGAGAACCGCGGAAACGTTTACGGTGAAAATGCAACCGGAAATATCGGTCATCCGTTACCAGGGAATTACTTCGGGCGAGACGGTTAGTTTTTCGGAAGCCTGACCCATTGAAAGGATACGCCTGCATAATAATTGCGTCGGGGAGCCGCATTATAATAGCGCCCGCCGGTCGCATTAATATCATTCCCCAAACTGTAATGTTCATTCAGCAGATTGTCTGCGCCAGTGTAGATAATGAATATATACTTTTTTTGCAGGGTTTTCTTCCATCCCAGCCTGGCCCCTAACAAATGATAAGGATTGGCTGAAGCAATATTGGCATCGTTCAAAAAGATCCTGGATGCAGAATACCAGGTAACATCGGTAAATAACCCCATTTTAATATTGAGATCAGCCAGCACAGAAAATGTGCCTGCAGGAACCGAAGGAACTTTTTTCCCGGAAAAATCTTCGGTGCCTTTTACAAAACTGCCATACCGGAAATGATCATAGGTATAGTCTGTTTGAAGAGCCAGGTAATCAAAAAAACTACGACGGGGAGCGGTGTAAACATAGTCTGCATGCAGCTCGATCCCTTTTTGCCGGATATCGCCTGCATTGATAAAATAATCGGCTCCGGAAGCATCTCTTCTTTGCACCAATGCATTATTGAGTTTGAAATAAAAGCCGGTGGCTTCCAGCTTTAAATTTTTCTTAAGTAAATACCCTGTAGCGGTCATTTCATAGTCCCACCCGTATTCCGCTTCTAAATTAGTGCTGATAACGCCGGTCGAAGGCAATAATTCAGCAATGGTGGGTGGCGAAAATCCTCTTGACAGGGTAGTCCGGATCGAAAAATCATCTGTAAATTTTTTCTTTAAAGAAACTCTTGGCGCCAGTTCATTTTGGTAGCTGCGTTTTTGCCGGCTGACCGGATAAACACTGAGCCTTGTAAAACTCACGATTGTTTTATTCAGGCTGATGCCAGCATTGATGAACCAGCTTTCTTTTATATTCACGTCTCCCTGTAAAAAGAAATTGTAAGTGCTGTACGTGATATCGTCATTGGTTTGCAGGGTGTCGGGATTGCCGTTTTTATTTTTGGATACCTGGGTGTTAAAATATCCCTGCTGGAACTCGCTTCCCCCCAGCACTTGCCAGGCAGTTTCATTTATTTTTTTGCCCCAATTGAATACCGTACGTCCGCCAAAGCTGGGTTCATTTCTTCTTTCATAATTTCTGATGGCGGGATTTTTTACCTGCGCAAATGCGCCGTACAGCGTCGTGGAGTTTTTAAAAGTATTGGTGATTGTATAATTATTGGTGAAACCCGCCGTGATTGTTTTCTGAAAAATAGCCGCATGGGCATTGACCGCAGAAGGAAACCCGCCCCCGGCCGGTCTTGCCGCTTTTGGATTTGCCGTAAATTCTGCCAGGGTCAGCGCTCCCGGTGTCTGGTAATACATATCGGTAAATAACAGCGAAGCTGTCAGTTGCTGTTTTTCCGATAACCGCAATTGAGATATCCAGGAAAGGTTATCCCGTCGCATATTTGTCTGCACGCGGTATCCATCGGACTGATTATGGGCATAGGTAAATTGATTTTTATTTTCCTTTTTCCCGAAACGTGCCGAAGTAAAAATATTCTGGAGATCATAACTGCCGGTAATGTATTCAAGACCCGCACCGGGTTGCCAGCGTTCAAGGTTATACAACAGGATCAGTCCACCTGTACCCGCTCCGTACAGACTCCCGGCAGGACCTTTAAAGATTTCGATATGGGAGAAATTATTATAGGCAAACTGGTTAAAATAGGTGTTGCCACCCGGGTCGGTGATGGGAATATCATTCCAATACACTTTTACGTTGCGTACACCAAACGGGGACCGGAGTGAACTGCCGCGGATATTGATGCGGTAACTTCCCGGCGACCGCTCTTCCATTCTTACACCTGCCACCGTGTTGAACCCACTGACCAATGAAGCTTTATTATAGCGGTCGGCATTATTTTTTACGATGATTTTTACTGCTGCTGTGGCTTCCGCTGCGCTCCTGTTTTGCCCGAATGCCCTGACGAATACTTCATCAAGATTTTTCAGTGAATCGTTCTCCTCCTGCTGTGCAAAAGAGGGAATAATAACAAGCAGTAGAATAGAAAGGATAATGGCTTTTTTCATAGAAAGAGGAAATAGGACGTCGTAAAGTTAGAACCTTTTCTTTGTATCTTCAAACCATGACGGCAAAGAATCAGTTGGGACTGCTGGATATCAGCCTGATCGTTGTAAGCCTGGTAATCGGAATGGGTATCTTCCGGAATCCTGCTTCCGTGGCGGCAACTTCCGGTTCCAGCTCCATTTTTTTCATGGTATGGTTTGCAGGAGGATTGATCGCCCTCTGCGGCGCATTGACCTATGCGGAGATTGGCCTGCGGTTGCCGGCCATGGGCGGTTATTATAAAATATTTGCCCAATGTTATCACCCTTCGATCGGTTTTTCTGTCAATGCGATCATCTTGATCAGCAACGCGGCTTCGCTCGGTGTAGTGGCATTGATCGGTGCCGATTATGTCAGCGACCTGCTATACGGGAAACCAAGTGGTGTTATTTTTAACTCGATGGTTGCTATTGCAGCCGTTGCTGTTTTTTTCTTCGTGAACCTGTTCGGGCTAAAGACCAGCAGCCGTACCCAAAATGTTCTTATTATTGTTAAAGTCGGTCTGGTCGTACTCCTGATTGCCAGTATTTTTAAGGGCGTGATCATCGAGCCACATGGTTACGAAGAGGGTTCTCCTCTTTATACTTTGTCCGATAAGAATTCATTTTCCTTGTTTATCATCTCACTCATTCCGGTTTGTTTTGCCTATGGCGGATACCAGCAGACCATCAATTTTGGCGGAGAAGTGAAAAATACAAGGATCATTCGGAAAGGGATCATGATAGGGATCACGATTGTCATCCTCCTTTACCTGCTTATCAATGTAGCGTATACACAGGTAATAGGATATGATAAAATGAAAAACGCTTCTGCTATCGGTGCCCTGCTCTGCGAGGCATGGTTCGGCAAGGCAGGGGGGAAGGTATTTGACGGATTGATGTTCCTTTCTGTTCTTGCCTATGTGAATATCCTCCTGATGAGTAACCCGCGGGTTATGTTCGCGATGAGTCAGGACAAGGTTTTTCCCAGAATATTTTCATACCGGCACCCGGGAACAGAAGCATTGGTGGCAGGATTAGCTGTCTTTTCATTGATCACTATCGGGATTACTTTTTTTGGAAAAGGAGTGGATAATATTTTGAATTTTTCAATGTTTCTTGATAGTATCGGGATGAGCACCTCTGCGGCCACCCTGTTTATTTTACGAAAACGAAAACAAAACGAAGAAATGGTGAATGGTACCTGGAATAAGTTCACACCCTTCCTCACTTCTTTTTTTGTTTTCAGCTATTTTATGATCGCTGTGGGAGTAGTGATAAAAGACCTGAAGGCAGCACTGATCGGAACCGGCTTATTAGCCTTTTTCTTACTTGTATACTATTTGTTTTATTTTAAGAAGAAAGTTTAACATGGACATTTCTCAAATCATCAACGAACTGGGCGAAGAAAGAGAAAATTATTTTAACGCGATAGCACCGCCGATTATCCAGACCAGCAACTTTGCTTTTAAAAAAGTAGCTGACTTCGGGAAAGCGCTTGAGGATGAGATGGGAGGGTTTATCTATAGCCGGGGATTGAACCCTACCGTTGATATC
>CAYSIU010000181.1:5653-6088 GCA_964431095.1 uncultured Chitinophaga sp.
AGAAACTGGCTGCACTGGATGGAGCAGAAGATTGTCTGGTCTTCAACAGCGGGGGAGGAGCGATCTTTTCCGGGGTCTTTGCCAACATCAAATCCGGTGATCATATTGTTTCCGTGAAAGCCCCCTATGCGTGGGCACAGCGGATGTTTGATGTGATCCTGCCACGGTTCAATGTATCCACCACCTATATTGATGGGACCCGGATTGCGAATTGGGAAGCTGCCACAAGATCCGACACCCGCTTTTATTACCTCGAATCACCCAATAGCTGGAATTTTGCGCTGCAACCCATCCGGGAAGTGGCGACCCTGGCCCGTTCAAAAAAGATTATCACCTTCCTGGATAACAGTTATTGCTCACGTTTTAACCAACAACAGAACGGGAAGGGGATCGAAATGGTTGACACAAACCCCACCTAATTACACACCGCGAAAA
>CAYSIU010000182.1:0-6078 GCA_964431095.1 uncultured Chitinophaga sp.
CGGTGGGAACCAATTGCGCTTAAGCGCTACCGATGGCGGCACGGAATTCCTTTCCATCCTCAAACGAAGATTCAGGGAAGAAGAAAATTTTGTGATCGCCGGCACTTCAGCCGGAGGCATGGCCATGAGTACCACCATGATCTACGAGGGTAATGCTGCAAGAGCACACCTGAAAGGAGAAGTAAAGCTCACTACGGGTCTGGGTTTCATTGAAGATGTGATCATTGACTCTCATTTTGAAAAACGGGGACGCTTTGGCCGGCTGGCGCAGGCAGTGGCCACCAACCCCAGTTGCATCGGGCTGGGATTGGGAGAAGATACCGGTATGCTCATCACGGAAGGCAATAAAATGGAAGCTATCGGCAGCGGGCTGGTGGTCATCATTGACGGTCACGATATCCTTCATTCCAATATTGCCGATATCCCGGATGGCAACCCGATCAGCGTGGAAAACCTGAAAGTACATTTCTGTGAAAAAGGAAACGGGTATCTTATCAATGAAAGAAAATACCTGCCCGAAGCCAGCGACGGATCCGTGATCAGGAAGCAGGTGGATGTGGAATAGGATGGGCCTGGGCTCCATGGGCACTGAAAACAAACCACATAATAGGGTTGACTTTAGCCGCAAGCAGTAAAAGATAGCCAATTTTCACCCCCATCAATTTTAAGAGCAACTGATTCTCACGAAAAAGCATCCTGATTTTTAAGGGCGCTTTTTTTAAATTGCGGTTATAATTCCGGTATATGAAAAGAATACTCCTGATTTCATCCCTTGTTTTCCTGGGACTTGCTTTTACCGTTCAGAAAAAAACGAAGGTTATTTTCTTTGGAGACTCTATCACCGAGCTGGGGGTACGGCCCGGCGGATACGTGACCAGGGTGGACAGCATGTGCAGACTGGAGAAGAAAGATGACCAGTACGATTTTATCGGCGCGGGGGTTAGCGGCAACAAGATCTATGACCTGTATTTACGGTTGGAAGACGATGTACTCAGTAAGAACCCCGATGTGGTGGTGATCTATGTGGGAGTGAATGACGTCTGGCACAAAACCCTGTTGGGGACGGGCACTGACCCGGATAAATTTGAGAAATTTTACCTCGCAATATTAAAAAAATTCAAGGACCGAAACATCAAAGCCCTGTTGTGCACACCCGCCGTGGTGGGAGAAAAAAATGATATGAGCAATCCTCTCGACGGTGACCTGAACCGTTACAGCAATATCATCCGGGATATTGCCAAAAAGAATAATTTACCGCTCATCGATCTCCGCAAAAAATTTCTCGATTATTTAAAAGATAATAACCCGGGCAACGAGGAAAAGAATATCCTTACCTATGACCGGGTGCACATGAATCCCAAAGGCAACCAGTTTCTGGCTGATATCATGTGGGCTGCTATTAAATCACTTTGATTTTTAGATTTTCCAACAAAATAGATGATTGATTATCAATATTTAACTTTGGAGTTTCCAACTCTATAGAGTTTCCAACCTTATAGAGTTGGAAACCGTACAGAAATGAACAGGAGAAACTTTATAGCAAAAACCAGTTTGGTTTCTGCAATTGTTCTGTTAAAGGATAAATTCTGGTTATCATCAGGCTTAGAATTTCCTATTGTAAGAATTCCCGAGAGCCAACGGAAATTCAAAAGCCCGGCTGTAGAAAAATTAATTGAGGAAATAAAAAAGAATATTGGCAATAAGGAAATAGCCTGGCTGTTTGAAAACTGTTTTCCCAACACATTAGATACGACGGTCAGTTTTGAGATCATCAACGGCCGGCCGGATACATTTGTCATTACCGGTGATATTGACGCCATGTGGCTCCGGGATTCCTCGGCACAGGTCTGGCCCTACCTGCCCTTAATGAAAGAAGATAAAAACCTGCAGGAGCTGGTCAAGGGCGTGATCAACCGGCAAGTGAAATGTATTCTCAAAGATCCTTATGCCAATGCCTTTTATAAAGATGAAACAAGGATCAGCGAGTGGAAGAACGACAAGACGGAAATGAGGCCCGGTGTGCACGAACGCAAATGGGAGATCGACAGTTTGTGTTACCCCATCCGCCTGGCTCATGGTTATTGGAAAGAAACCGGCGATACCACTCCCTTTGATAAGGACTGGAAAGAAGCGATGCGATTGATCGTAAAAACGTTTAAAGAACAGCAGCGCCTGGAAAATAACGGTCCTTATAAATTCGAGCGCACCACCAGTTGGGCAACGGATGGTGTGCCGCTGGGGGGCTATGGATATCCCACTAAAAAGATTGGGCTGATCCATTCCATGTTCAGGCCCAGTGATGACGCAACCGTTTATCCCTTTCTTGTTCCCTCTAACTTATTCGCCCTGGAATCATTGTTCCAATTAGATAAAATGGTAAGCAGGGATTCAGGTGTATATGTGGAAGGTCTTAGCGGTGAGTGCGAGATTTTATGGAAAAAAATAAGGGAAATAAACAAACTGATGACGGTGCTGCATCCTCAGTATGGTCGTGTGTTTGCCTATGAAATAAATGGAAGTGGCAGCTTTAATTTGATGGATGATGCAAATATACCCAGCCTGCTTTCCCTTCCCTATTTAACATCGATCGACCTGGATGTTCCGGTCTACCAGAATACCCGGAGGTATATTCTCTCGGCAGACAATCCTTTTTTCTTCAGGGGAAAAGCCGCCGAGGGCATTGGCGGTCCGCATGTGGGTATGGATTATATCTGGCCGATGAGCATCATGATGCGGGGGCTCACGAGCCATGATGATAAAGAAATAAAAATGTGCCTGGATATGCTGCAGCACACCCATGCGGGTACAGGCTTTATGCACGAGGCATTTCATAAAGACGATCCTGCAAAGTACACGCGTAAATGGTTTGCCTGGGCGAATACACTGTTTGGTGAATTTGTATGGAAGATTTACCGCGGAAAAAAACACCTGCTCGATTAATGAACGGAAACCAGGTAATAATTCTTCTTACCTTTTTGAACAAGGATATATTTTTCATGCAGCAGGAACGAGGGGTCAACCGGCATTTGTACATCCTCCACTTTTTCCCGGTTGATGCTGACACCGCCCCCCACAATCATTTTGCGCGCTTCTCCCTTGCTTGGGAAAATACCTGTTTCCGACAAAAAGGAAACCACATCCACCCCGGCCGCGATCCTGCTTTTGGCAAAACTTGATTTCACCACCCCTTCCATCCCCTCCAGGTCCTCGACGCTTAAACTGCCGGCGGCTGCATTTTGGTTCGTAAAAAGTTTTTGAGTGGTGGCAAGGGCTTCAGTTAAAGCAGCCTCACCGTGTACAAACCTTGATATTTCTTCGGCGAGTCTTTTCTGAAGGAATCTTTTTGCCCGGTCCTTGCTGTGCTCTTTGATTAAAGAATCGATCTCTTTCCCCGACAGGAATGTAAATATCTTAATCCATTTTTCAGCATCATCATCGCTTGCATTCAGCCAGAATTGGTAAAACTGGTAAGGAGAGGTTCTATTAGGATCTAGCCAAATGTTCCCTGATTCTGTTTTCCCGAATTTGCTTCCATCGGTTTTCGTGATCAGGGGGCAGGTAAAAGCAAAGGCTTCCCCACTTTCTTTTCTCCGGATCAGTTCAGTGCCCGTAACGATATTACCCCACTGGTCGCTGCCTCCCATTTGTAATTTGCAGTTCCTGTTTTTATACAACCAGTAAAAATCATATCCCTGAACAAGCTGGTACGAAAACTCCGTAAAACTCATACCCTCTCCTTCGATCCTTTTCTTCACACTTTCTTTGGCCATCATATAATTTACGGTGATATGCTTGCCGGTATCCCGGATAAAATTCAGAAAGCTCATGTCTTTGAACCAGTCGTAATTGTTCACCAGTTCCGCGGCATTTTTCAGGGAAGGACTAAAATCCAGGTACTGCATCAATTGTTTTTTCACTCCGTCTTCGTTGTGACGCAACACTTCTTCACTCAACAGGTTTCTTTCTTCATTTTTACCACTTGGATCGCCCACCATTCCCGTGGCGCCTCCCACGAGCGCGATCGGCTTATGCCCGGCTTTTTGAAAATGCACCAGCAATAAAATGGGTACAAGGCTACCGATATGCAGGCTATCGGCCGTAGGGTCAAAACCAATATACCCCGCCGTCATTTCTTTTTGAAGTTGTTCTTCGGTTCCCGGCATGATGTCCTGGATCATGCCCCTCCATCTTAATTCGTCAATTAAATTCATATCTAAACCAGTGATTTGCAGTTTACAGCCCGCATCTTGGCTGGCCGGATAATAACCGGGCAAAAGTAAGCCAGAATACGAGAAAAGTTTGTTGGCTTTTACAAACAATATTTTTCTAACCAACTCGTTTTCAATAGTTACTCTTTTTGTCCAGCCGCCCTATGTTTTTCCCCGGTTAAAGAGTAATTTTACAAGCAGCCCGTACCTATGAAAGCATGTCTTATTCAAACGCTTATCGAAAATTGTCCGAATGAAACCAACCACTATCTCCCTGTCCCTGCTGACGACTATCCTTTCTCTGACCGCCACCGCCCAGTTTAGAAAATATTCCAATGAATTTTTAAATATCGGTGCAGGTGCCCGGGGTCTTGCCATGGGTAGTGCCCAGGTTGCCTCTGTGGCTGACGGAACCTCAGGTTACTGGAACCCCGCGGGGCTGGTACAGGTGAAGGATCATCCCCAGCTCAACCTGATGCACGCCGAATATTTTGCTGGTATCGGCAAATATGATTTTGTCAGTGCCGTATTTCCCACCACGGGAAATAAAAGAACGATCGGGATCACCGGTCTTCGTTTTGCCGTGGATGATATCATGAACACATTATTCCTGGTGGAACCCGACGGCTCTATTAATTACAACAATATCCAGGCTTTTTCTTCCGCCGATTATGCTTTTATTTTTTCTCTTGCACAAAAGCTGAAAGAAACAGAGAAAAGGAATATCCATTTGGGGGTAAATGCCAAAGTGATCCATCGCAGCGTGGGTAAGTTTGCCAAAGCATGGGGATTTGGACTGGATGCAGGCATGCAGGTATACAACAAACACTGGAAATTCGGGATTGCGGGTAGGGATATCACCAGCACATTCAATGCCTGGTCATTTTCTTTTACCGAAAGAGAGAAAGAAGTATTGTACCTCACAAAGAATGAGATACCCGTCAAGTCAACCGAGTTAACGGCCCCCCGGTTGGTATTGGGTGTGGCCAGGGATTTTAAGATCGGAAAAAAATCAACCCTTCTCGCTGAAGCCAATGTAGACCTGACATTTGACGGGAAGCGCAACACCTTGCTCAGTGCGGACCCGGTGAGCGCAGATCCCAAACTGGGCCTTGAACTGAATGTGCATAATGTTTTCTTTTTACGGGCCGGGATCAACAATTTCCAGAGGGCTTTGTCTGATGGCGATACATTAAACCAGAAAAGAGTATGGATCTATCAACCCAGTGTGGGTGCCGGGTTCAGGATCGGATCTGTAACGATCGATTATGCCTATACCAACCTGGCCAATCAATCCAACCCCCTGTTTACCCATGTTTTTTCGTTGAAGCTCGATATGATCGGTCCTAAAAAAGAAAATCAATAAATGAATCCGTACCGATAAAAACCTGATCTAATGAAACGACTTTTACTCCCGATATTGATAGGTTCCAGCCTGCTGGCCCGGTCGCAGGCTTACAATAATGAATGGATCGATTATAGTCACACTTATTATAAATTCAAAGTAGCTGTTACCGGCTTATACCACATCACCCAGCCCTCTCTGGCTTCCATTGGCCTGGGCAGCACTCCGGCTGAACAATTCCAGTTATGGAGAAACGGGAAACAGATTCCTCTTTATACATCGGTCCAGACAGGAGTAATGAGTGCCAGCGATTACATTGAATTCTGGGGTGAGATGAATGATGGCAAACCCGATAAAGATCTTTACCGGGTGCAGGACCAGCAACTGAATGACCGCTGGAGCCTGGAATCCGATACGGTGATGTATTTTCTAACTGTTAACCCCGGCGCAGGAAACCTCCGGCTCGTGCCCACGCCCAATGTATTACCTACTTCACTTACTCCTGAACCTTATTTCATGTACACG
>CAYSIU010000183.1:0-1819 GCA_964431095.1 uncultured Chitinophaga sp.
AAAAAAAAAGAAGAGAGAAAAATAATTTTTTCATGATCGCCCGTTGATTAATCTGCCAACATATCTTTCAATGCTTTTTCAAGATCCTTTCTTTCCAGGTCCATCGCGATCAGCCTTCCTTCTTTATCAATCAGGAAAGTGGTAGGTATGGCATCAATGCTCCAGCTTACAGCGGTAGGTGCGTACCATCCCCCGCCCTGGTTCACCTGCAACCAACTGATCTTATCTTTTTTGATGGCTTTTTCCCAGTCCTCTTTGGAATCATCGATTGATACACTGAAGATCTCAAATCCTTTGTTCTTATATTTCGGGTAAAGTTTGACCAGGTCCCGGTTTTCAGCCCGGCAGGGCTCACACGAGGAATCCAAAAAAACCAGCAGCACCACATTTCCTTTCAATATGGACAGATGGTTGTAATTTCCTTTAAACGTTGTTAATGGGATTTCAGCTGCGATGTCTCCCTGGTGGGGTTGCGCTTTTATGCCGGTACCGAGCAGGAAACAAAAAGAAAAAAGACTGATTATTTTCCGGTTTATCATAGTGTCAAATTTTGAAAAGCTTCTCTCCCGTTGGGGACGGGAGAGAAGCACGCAAGTATTTAAATAGTAACATGGTAAACCCTCTCGCCTTCCGGGGCATCCGTTTGCTGGCATTTGATTTTTGTATCAGCACTGTATTTCTTAAATTCTTTGGCCGTTACAAAATCCTTATCCAGCACACGAATCGTTTGTTCACCGTTCAATACCCTGTTGCTGACATCCAGGAAATAAAAACTCCCATTGCCCAGCTTTACAGGCTGGTCACCCGGGATCTTTATATCATTGAATGTACCGGTCAGTTGAAGTCCGCCTACCGAAAAACCCGCGTCCTCCACCGCCTGCTTCAGTGCGGAGATATCGATCGCAGCGTTTTGCCTGAATACAATACTGAAGGAAGAGTTTTTTATATCTGACTTCACTGATTCCACAAAAGGTACCTTCTGCAAAGCCTTGTTGATGGCATTGCTGCACATGGCACAGGTAAGCCCTGTGGCCTGTAAACTGGCTTTGTTGAACTGGGCGTTGACCGAAATGCTGAAAAAGGCTGCGAAGGCAACCCATAACATTTTTTTCATGACACTGTTTTTAATTGCTGGCCTTGGCTTTTTTACAGCAGTCAGCTCCTTTGCCGGATTTCGCATCCTTGCAGCAATCTTTGTCTTTGCCATCTTTCATGCTGCAATCATCACTACAACCGTTTTCTTTTACAGTGGCACCGTTCCGGTCGTACTGGCAACAGCTATGAAGTTTATTGTAGGCTTCGTTGGTGGCCTTGAAACCAGCATTGTCGTAACCTGCCTCGGCGATCATTTTCTGGATCTTCGCCGTATTGGTTGAACTGCTGCTATAGGTTACCGTGAGTTTTTTGCTGTCCTTGTTCCAGGAAGCTTTTTGTGCGCCGGCATCTTTGGCGGCTTTTTCGATCTTTGATTTGCACATGCCGCAATTACCGGAAACCTGGAAGGTCTCGGTCTTTGTCTGGCTGAATGAAACAGCGGTATAAGCCAGGCATAATGTGACGAATGAAACTATTCTTATTGCTTTCATGATCATTGATTTAAAATTCAGGAATTAGTTTACTAAAATACAAATAAATAAATGGACACCCGCCCCACCGGGTCATCGGTTGTTCCTTGATGCATCTCAGATCCTGAAAACATTATTCTGCAGGTATGTGTCCTGTGCAGAAAGTAAAGGAGGGGAGTGATTATGGAAATGAAGTTTTCCATTGATGGAATAGAAAGAAGCAGCGATAAAGCCGGAAGGAATAATTGTAGTTG
>CAYSIU010000183.1:1829-4457 GCA_964431095.1 uncultured Chitinophaga sp.
TTTCCGGAAAGGCCGCAGATATTCGATTTTTTCTCAAAAAGGCGAACGTACACCAGCTTTTTCATACAATAGTGATAATTCACCACTACCCCGCTGGTCACGATAAAATAGCAGAGAAATGATATGGATGCCAGGCATTTTTTCATCGCTGCTCAAAGATACATTCAAATTCTCTGGATCGGAAGCGGGTTTCGCAGAATTTTTGCAGGCGGTAAAGGCATTTGTGAATCAATTCACAAAACTCCAGTAGACCCCCAACCTGAATTGCAGACCCGGCAGGGCATAGCCGGGCGCCATGAGGTTATTATTGGTAAAACTAAATCCCTGCAGGTTCCGGGCTGTATTAAGGTTTTCGGCTCTCACAAAAGCCGAGAATGATCGGATCCGGAATTGGACATACGCGGAAATATCCGGGAGAGGGTTACTGATCCGCGTACTATCCTGGTAAAAGAATTGTGCCAGTACGGGAGAATAATTATCGGCTTTATACGGTGTCCTGTAACGAATTTCGCCGCCCATGGCAATATCCAGGTTCTTGAAACCCAGGTTGCCTTCGTAAGCAATCCTGTTTCGGCTATAGATTACCGGAACATGCACCGGTGCATTCCCCACCACTTGTTGAAAATAAAGCTCTGCATGCCAGTTCAGGTGTTTGCTGAGTTTCAGGGTTTTCTCCACATCCACTTGTAATACGTTGAATAAATTGGTAGCCTGTTTGAGCTGATAGTACTGTGTGATATACGCATAGTTGGTAGCGAGATAATAATGCCCCGACAGCCTGAAGCGGAAGGAAGGCAGGAAATAAGAAGCAAAAAGATGGGTATTGTTTTCTTTTTTAAAACCGGTCGCTGTTTTCATGAAATAAAAACTGCTGCGATTGTCAAACAGGAAGGCCGGTGTGCGACTGCAGTTCTCAAAACCGAGTTGCAGAAATCCTATCTTGCTGCTGAGCAACCGTTGCAAGCTGATGTGGGATTGAAAGTCGCCGGCATTGAAACCGGTAAAATACAATTTGCCATTGGCCTCTATATCCCATTGCTGGTTGCGGGTCTTGTTGCGGTATTCTGCATGCCCTGCCGAATTAAAGAAGGTTTTATTGCCCGATGAAAGTTCACCGGAGATATTTTGCAGTGTCAATCCCAGTTTAATGAATTGCTGCAGGTTCTTTGCATCGGGAAACTGGTAAATCGAAAAATCATTAGTAATGATCTCCCAGCGCTCCTGGACAATCAGGCTGTCGAGCGGACGGCGCAGGCTGGTATCATAATACGTTTTATAATAAAGAGAATCCGCCAGGTAATCGTGGAAGATATACTTGTTCTGGTCCAGTTGTACCGTATGCTCAAACCGCAACCGCGGATAAAACAACGGGATCACGGTGGAATCAGTGACAAACGAATCTTTCCGCCCCAGGTCATATTGCTGGCGAAGCAAGCCGGTAAATTCGCTGTATTTGTCACCGGTATTGATCTTTGTACTGAAAAAATTGGAGGAATAAGGATCATCCCCGCCGATATGCGTGGAGATATTAAAGCGATTTTTAAAAACAGGATCATCCAGGATATGCGTCGTATCTACAATTCCCCCGTTTTCGGCCGACTGCAACGAATTGGCCAGCAAGACAAGATAGCAGGAATAGCGACGGTTCCTGGACTGAAACCTTGAACTAAGCAGGTAATTATTATGGTTGGTCTTTTGGTTCTTAAAAAAACCCGGTGAATTGATCAGCCGGTATTGCAACAGAAAATTCCAATCAGGCTTTATATTCTGGGTATGCAATATTCCGATCACCTGCTCCGACCGGCTCCCGAGCATGTAATCAAGCTCCGAATAGGGACGGGTGGTATTGAAGAAACGCACCTGGTCCAGCTTCCATGTGTACACATCAAAGGCATGAAAACCCGGATCAAAACCAGCGCTCATAACGGGTGAAAACAACAACGAATGGGTGGCGGTGCCGTTATTGCCGAGGTAGATATGGGTTGCAGGTATCGGAAATCTTTTGGTAAAATCATCCACCGAGGAATCGAGTCTGTAACTGCGTGTTGAGTCCAGGTAACGAAAGTTGATCGTAATGGAGTCCTCCAGCTTATTACGGTGATGCAGGCTGTCGGTGCCGCCGGTATTGGGCTGCCGCAACGACCCTATCTGCCTGGCCTTGTTCCCGACATTGCGGAGTATGTCATTCTGGGCATGGATTGTTTGAGAAAAAATAAGTAAGAGGATACAAAGAGGATATGTTATTTTTTTTGACAACACTTTGTCGGATTATTTATTTCAGTCGTATGGGTCAAACAGATCAATAATTCACACTACATTCATCTGTCGTCCATGACGCATTACCGGTATGACTTTTTACCTGCTTTCGCAAAATGACTTATTAACAAATTGATTTTGTGATACGCAAAGGTATAATTCACTATCAAAATGTCAGGTTAAATGGCGGCCACCAGCTCTTTAAATAGCGTGGCGAGTTTGGGCTCGGCCTGTATAGCTGCTTCCAGCACTTCTTCATGAGTGATGATCGTGTGGTCTTCGCGGATACCGATGTCCGTTACCACGCTTACGGCAAATACTTCCATAACCATATGATTGGCCACTATGGCTTCCTGCACGGTGCTCATCACT
>CAYSIU010000183.1:4467-6073 GCA_964431095.1 uncultured Chitinophaga sp.
CTTCCCAATCTTTACCAAAATCACTCACATACCATATGGATGGGCCAAGATGGCTTCTTGCACGGTACTCATTCCTACCACATCGCCGCCGAGCAGGCTGATAAGTTTATATTCTGCCTTTGTTTCAAAAGTGGGGCCTGTTACTGCCACATATACGCCTTCTTTAAGATCAAAATTGTGCGCTGCCCCGATCGCTTTTGCTTTTTGAACCAGGTGCTGCCGGTAGGGTTCACTCATATCGGGAAAACGTGGACCGAAATCAGGGATATTTTTCCCGATCAGCGGGTTGTGTATAAAAAAACCGATATGATCCGTGATAATCATGATATCACCCACTTTAAAAGAAGGGTTCACACTACCAGCCGCATTCGACAATAACAAAGTCTCTACTCCCATCATTTTCATGACGCGAATCGGGAATATTACATCCTGTGACTTGTATCCTTCATAAAAATGAAACCGACCGGCCATCACCACCACGGTTTTACCACTCAGTTTACCAAAGATCAATTTGCTTTTATGACCTTCGACGGTCGATACGGGGAAATGGGGGATATCTTCGTAGGCCACTTCTTTTTCTACCTCGATCTCTTCGGTAAAATTTCCAAGGCCACTGCCCAGCACCACTCCTACTTTCGGCACTTCTTTATATTGTTTCCTCAGGAATTTTACCGTTTCACTATACTGCTTCAATGCCTTTTTTCCCATAAAAAATAATTAAAAAATGCCTGCGCTCAACAGATACAGGCAAGCTGCAAACGTACAAAAAAGTTGACTGCTGAACGGATGCCAGTTAATATACATACCGGTAGAAATCGCAGAATTCTTCATCGCATAATAGCTTCTGAAGCCGGGGATCTTTCAACACATCCACATAGTCCATCCATTTTCCCTCCACTTTTATTTTCCGGTATACCAGCCTTATACACTGGCTGTAATCCACCCACCAGTAAACATGACCTGTATACAATGGCTGGATCGGTTTCCCGTCCAGTTTGTGCCAGCCATAAATGGCCACCCTGTCGGCTTTGCTGTCTCTGGTGATTTTTCCGCTGATCACTACATCTTTCTGGATACCGGCTATCAGTCCTTTTCTTCCTTTTCGTTGGCCTTCCACAATGAGGTGATGATGCCACATGGTAGGTGTGCTGTCGCGAAAAGCGTACATCGGCACCGGCTCTAATTTCACTTTTGCCCCTTTGTAAATGTCATCCACCATTTTACGGGTCGGCAAAAAACAATGAAAGCTGTCCGCGATCCTCTGCGCAGCCAATGGAGTGATATTGATCCTGGCCCAGTCTTTATCATTCCCAATGCTCAGATAATCGGGCGAAACATAATAAGTGGCCTTTATGGTTTTACCAGTGGAAGAATCGGTTATAGTCACATGGATCGGAGTAAACCGTTCCAGGAAACCCGGCACATTACGCGCCAGGACTTCTTTGAGCGCCAGGGAATCCCTGGCCGCCCATTTCATGGCAAAAGCCTGGTGATAGAATTCATTGCCCGTGGTGGCGGAAGAACGCTGCGGCCAGTGCATTTTTTTTACCGACTGGCATGAACCAACAAACAAAAAAAGGAATAACGCAAACCGGTACATGCCGGT
>CAYSIU010000184.1:0-6010 GCA_964431095.1 uncultured Chitinophaga sp.
TCCCGGTTCTTCAATTCCAAAATAAAATGATCGCCTTTTTACTCATATCAATCCCATTACTCTCCGGGTTGCTTCTTTTTTTTATAAAGAATGGAAGAACTGCAAGAACAGGTAGCCTGCTTTCGGCCCTCGCCACATTGCTGGTTTCCGTATTGGGATTGACGGTGATGAAAGACCAAAAATTCCTGCAATTCCAAGCCGAATGGTTGCCGGCATTGCATAGCAGCTTTTCGGTAAAACTGGATGGCATGGGGCAATTGCTTTGCCTGCTGAATGCCCTTGCCTACCCGCTGGTTTTGATCGCTACCTGGAACAGCTCTTATAAAAAAGCCCACAATTTTTTTGCGCTTATGTTACTGGCCCAGGCGGGCATGATGGGGGTCTTCCTCGCCATGGATGCCCTGCTTTTTTATTTTTTCTGGGAACTGGCGCTCATACCGATGTATTTTCTTTGTTCGCAATGGGGAGGGGAAAGACGGATACAGGTCACTTTCAAATTCTTTATTTACACATTCGTCGGTTCCCTGCTGATGCTGGTGGGCATCCTGTACATTTATTCAAAACCGTCTATTCCATCTTTTTCTATTGAAACTTTTTATAATGCAGGGTTGAGCCTGAAAGAACAGCAATGGCTTTTCTGGCTGTTTTTTGCGGCCTTTGCCATTAAAATGCCGGTTTTTCCCCTGCACACCTGGCAACCGGATACTTATGAACAGGCCCCCACAGCTACCACGATGATATTGAGCGGGGTGATGGTAAAGATGGGCCTGTTTGGCCTGCTTCGCTGGTTATTTCCTGTATTACCTACCGCTTCCTATCTATGTGGAGATTTTATAAACACGCTATCCTTCCTCGTGGCCATGGACGCAGCATTCGTTGCCTTGCGTCAGGATGACCTGAAACGGTTGGTTGCCTATTCTTCCATTGCTCATATGGTACTAATGTGTGCGTCGGCGTTTGCACAGAACAGCAGCGGGGTGCAGGGAGTGATGATACAAATGTTCAACCATGGCATCAATATCATTGGTCTGTGGATCGTAGTCGATTTGATCGAACGGCAGTTCGGTACCCGGAAAATATCAGGTCTCGGCGGACTGGCGCAACGTGCACCGGCCATGGCCACCTTCCTGGTCATTATCGCCCTGGCCAACATAGCCCTGCCATTGACCAATGCCTTCCCCGGTGAATTCATGATGTTCAGCGGGATCTTCAGTTCCGTTACGCAATACAATGTATGGTTCACAGTGCTGGCGGGCCTGGGAGTGCTGTTCGGGGCTGTTTATATATTGAATATGATCCGGAAGGTTTTTTACGGGAATATAAATGAGGCAACAGGCAGGGCCATGGATATTACCTGGAATGAAAAGCTGGCGCTGGGGATGATCGTCGCCGTGATTTTCTGGCTGGGAGTTTATCCCCAGGTCATGCTCGACGAAACAGCAGAAGTAACGGGATCCATCACGCGAAAATTTGACCTGATTCTGCAGAACCTGCCAAAGCATTAAGCGTCTTTAATTATGAACGCACTGATAGTATCGGCCATATGGGGAGTGATCATGATGTTCAGCGGCATCCTGCTGAAACAAAAACCTGCTATCCGTAACCTGGCGATAGGAGGTATGCTCCTTTTGCTTTTGGCCAACATCCTTGAAATGAACGGGACGGTCTTCTTCCGGGTCAATACGCATGGGATGATCTTGTTTGATCGCTTTGCGTTATTGTTCAATACAGTGGCTGTTCTTTCCACGATCCTGTACCTGCTGTTGTCGGCGAGGGATATGGAAAAAGTAGGGATCAATTATTCCGAATATTTCGCTCTTATCTTTTTTGTTCTATGCGGGATCAGCCTTGTTTCGTCCTTCAAATCGCTGCTGATATTATTCCTCGGGATCGAAATCATCTCCATCCCACTCTATATCCTGACAGGCAGTGATAAAAGAAACCTGAAAAGTAATGAAGCGTCGTTGAAATATTTTTTGCTGGGGGCTTTTTCCACCGGTCTGATGCTGATGGGAATTGCACTGATCTATGGCGCAAAGGGATCCTTTGATACGGCCACCATCAGCATTACCCGTGGCAGCATTTCGGTGTTGCTGCTGGCCGGAATGCTGCTGCTGCTTTTCTCGATGTCATTTAAAGCATCGCTCGCGCCTTTTCATTTCTGGACCCCGGATGTGTATGATGGGGCACCCACTGTTTTCACTTCCTTTATGGCCACGATCGTAAAAGGGGCCGTGTTCATTGCATTCATCCGCCTCTTTGATGAGACTTTTGGCGACCTGCAGCCTCAATGGCAATTATTCGTGGGGATCGTGACCGTCGCCACGCTGTTTATCGGGAATATCACGGCGGTTTTCCAGCAGAGCGTAAAAAGAATGCTGGCCTATTCCAGCATTGCCCAGGCAGGGTTCATGATGTTGTCGCTTTACGCGATGAATACGGATGCCAAAGAAGGGTTGATGCTTTACGTAGTAGCTTACAGCTTTGCCACGATCGGCATATTTGCCGTGCTGATAAAAATGAGTGATTATACATTCGATGGCTTCAATGGATTTGCCCGGCACCAACCCCTGCTGGCTGCTGCCACCACGATCTTTCTTTTATCATTGGCCGGGATTCCCCTGACGGCAGGGTTTCTTTCGAAATTTTATATGTTGAAAGCTGCCCTGGGATCAGGAAAGAATCTTTGGCTGGTGATCATTGCCGTGCTGATGGCCGCCGTCAGCGTCTATTATTATTTCAGGGTGATACAGGCTATGTATTTTAAGGATGGAGAAGCCCCTGCTATCCGGATCAGTCCCGCATTCAAATGGACACTGGTCGTCCTCGCCGCATTGGTGATACTGCTCGGTATTTTCCCCAACCTGCTGCTGACATGGTATTATTTTTGAATACCGATCAGCCAACGCTGAACGCCTGACCCCCGACTCCCACTTCCGAACTATATTTGTAGGGTATTTCCCCGAAATGAAATTCCTTGACATTTTCTCCCTCGCTTTCCGCACGGTTCGCAGCAATCGCCTGAGGACGGGTCTTACCGTAGCGATTATTGCCTTCGGGATCATGGCGCTGGTGGGCATCATCACGGCGATCAAAGCAATGAACCAGAAATTTACAGAGAGTTTTTCCACCATGGGCGCCAACGCCTTCACCGTCCGGTACAAGGAAAGAAATATACATTTCGGAAGTGACAATAGCCGCGAGGTTAAACTCTCTAAAAAAGGGAACCGGAAAGAAAAAAAATCGAATCTCGGCCGGCTTATTACAAAAGAAGAAGCTGAAACATTTGTAAAGCGCTATGATTTTCCGGCGATCAAAAGCGTTTACATTTTTGGCAACCGGAACAATATTGTTTCCAATGATACCCGCAAAACAAGTCCGAGTGTGATGCTGTTCGGGGGTGACGAAAATTACCTGCAGTTGAATGGATTTACCATCCGCACTGGCCGCAACCTGAACAGGGAAGATGTGCAATCCGGGAGAAATGTTTGCTTGCTGGGTTATGATATCGCTAAAAAACTTTTCAAAGAAAGTATTGACCTGGCCGTGAATGCCGTCGTCCGGCTCAATAATATCCCTTACCGGGTGCTGGGGGTACTGGAGAGCAGGGGTTCTACCTTTGGTTTTAGCAGGGACAATATTATTATTTCTTCTTATGTCAATGTGGACCGGAATTTTCCCTCCGGGTTTTCCTTTGTGGTGGCTGTCATGACCGGTGATATTCTCAAAGTGAATGAAGCCATGGGAGAAGCCGAAGGGCTGTTCAGGGGCATCCGTAAATTAAATACGACCGAGGAAAATAATTTTGTGATCGACCGCAGCGACAGTATCGCGGAAAAGGCAATGAACAGCCTGCGTTTCCTCACCGTTTCCGCTACCGTCATCGGGCTGATCACCCTGATCGGCGCGGCGATCGGTCTCATGAATATCATGCTGGTGTCGGTTTCTGAGCGGACCCGGGAAGTGGGGCTGGTAAAAGCGATTGGTGGAAAAAGCAGGACGGTAAGCCGCCAGTTCCTTCTCGAAGCGATCATTATCAGTGTCCTGGGTGCTTTGTTCGGAATCCTGCTGGGGATCATAGTGGGCAATCTCTTTTCGATGGTTTTGAAAACGGGTTTTGTGGTTCCCTGGAATTGGGTCATTTATGGCATCGTCATTTGCACATTGGTGGGCCTGATAGCCGGATTATACCCTGCTTTGAAGGCGGGGCGTCTCAACCCCATTGAAGCACTTCGGTATGAATAAAAATCGGGCTGAATAGCAGTTGGGGCGGCACTTCCATGGGAGCATGATTTTCTTATCAAATTATTAATCAGGGACTTGTTTCGTTTAAAAAAATCCTTAACTTGACCCCCCTACCTGAAAGGAGGTACGGTATTTTTTTTATCAACTTTTTTCTTAGCATTGTACAGCTAAAAAGGATTAGTATCTAACTTTTAAAAACTAAAAATTAAGATCATGGCAGAGATTAAACCAACTGCATCTGTTAAGGCTACATCTGTTCAACCCAAAAAGAGCAGCAACCTGATTTCCTGGGCTGCTCCGATTATTTGTCTTGTTGTCGGCTATTTGTTCTGGCGTTTTGTTATTGGTAGCGCCAGTGGATTTGACGAACCACACGGTGGAGGTTTCTGGCCCAAACACAAACAACCCAAAGATGCTTTTCACCGGATTTATGAAGGGGGGATCATCATTCCCATCCTGATCGGCATGTTTTTGATGGTAGTTGTATTTTCCATCGAGCGGTTCCTGACTATTCGTAAAGCATTGGGTAGCGGATCGATCTCTGACTTTATCCGGAAAGTACAATATCACCTTGCCAATCGTAACATTGACGCCGCTTTATCTGAGTGCGACAAACAACGCGGATCTGTGGCTAACGTGATGAAAGCAGGTCTCCGCCGGTATAAAGAAATGATCAATGAAAGCGGTATGAACACGGATCAGAAAGTGCTGGCGATACAAAAAGAGGTGGAGGAGGCCACCGCCCTCGAATTGCCCATGCTGCAAAAGAACCTTGTCTTTCTTTCCACCATTACCTCGGTCGGGACACTCGTTGCCTTGCTGGGAACGGTAATGGGGATGATCCGCTCCTTTGCTGCCCTTGGTAACCAGGGTGGTGGGGCAGGTGCCGCCACTGAACTGGCGGTAGGGATCTCTGAGGCCCTTTACAATACCGCCCTGGGGATCAGTACCTCTGCCATCGCGCTGATTATGTATAACGTATTTACAACCCGCATTGATTCAATTACTTATGGTATAGATGAGTCCGGCTTCACCCTTACACAAAGCTTTGCTTCATTGTACAAATAATGGAAGGCTTTTTGTATGGAAAAAACCGATTTATTCATCTCATTATTAAACTGTTGAAATCATGCCGAGTGTTAAAATACCGAGGAAGAGTACAGATACGGATATGACCCCTTTTGTGGACATAGCTTTTCTGATACTTTCTTTCTTTATCATGGCGACCAAATTCAAGCCGCCTGAGGCTGTATCCATTAAGACCCCCGGCTCCGTGCTTTCTCAGCCATTACCCGAAAGCAACGCCGTTCTTATTTCCATCGATTCCAGCAACAAGGTTTATTTTACTTTGTTATCTGACAGGGACCCCGCAAAATTTGACGCGGTGCTGGATGGCATTAACTCTGCGCAGAACCTGGGATTAGGTGCTGTTGAAAAGAACCATTTCAAAAAAACGTTCATGTTGGGTGTTCCCTTCAGCGGTCTGAAAGCATTCCTGGCCATGGACCCTGCTGAACAGAAAAATGTGGTACAGCCGGGTATCCCGGTAATTGATTCTACCAACAACCAGCTTATATGGTGGATCAAAGTTTCAAAAGATGCTTTTTCCGGGCAGACGTTAAAGTTCCTGATCAAGGGGGATAATAATTCCAAATTCCCGGCTTTTGATGCTGTGATCACTGCACTGAAGAGAAATGAGGAATTCAAGTATGACCTCGTTACGGCGCTGGAAGATGTGCCCAAAGGCAGCGAATACGAACGCGTA
>CAYSIU010000185.1:0-5941 GCA_964431095.1 uncultured Chitinophaga sp.
GCAAATTGATTGCTTCAGTAAACTCTCCTGTCGTAACAATGGGCAGCACCGATGCGCAAGCTTATATTTTTACGGGACCGGTTCGGGTGAACAGCGACCAGTATTATCATAACAGGAACATCACTATTAAACCCACGATTATTGACCTGGGAAGCGATTCGGCGACGGTTCGTTTTTATTTCCTGGATACAGAAACAGAAGCCCTGATCAATGCAACCGGGTGCAGCTATTGTACTAAACCGGCCATGGCGTATGAATTGGGGGTAACCAAGTACAGTGATCCGGATGACAGCAAAGAGAACGGCACTTTGGCGGATAATACGCCAGGCTACTATATTTTTATCAATTCATCCAAAACGAGGATCGTTCCGTTTGATAAAGGCTACTACGCAGAATATAAAGTGAAAGATTTCTCAGAGTTCTGGCTCAATGCGGGCGGCCTCAATCACAATACGCCCTTACCGTTGAAACTGCTGAGTTTTACGGCTAAAAAGAAAAATGATAACAACGTGCTGCTCGAATGGCGGACTGCCGAAGAATACAATGTCAATTATTTTGAAATGGAGGTGGCAAGAGGAAATACAGAATACCAGCTCAATCATTTTGCATCCATCGGGCAGGTGATGAGCCAGGGAAATTCTATGGTCGAACAGCAGTATAGTTTTATTGATGCAGAAGCCAATAAATCCGGGGTACGCTATTACCGGCTGAAGATCGTGGACAATGATGGTCGTATTACTTATTCAGCTATAAGACCGGTGGTATTTTCGAATGATATACAGTGGCAGTTGTACCCCAACCCGTCTTCAGGAGTATTCAATCTTGTTTACCAGCTGCCAGACGCCGAAACCCTGCAGGTGAAAGTTTACGACCTGAACGGGAAAACCATCCGGCAATACAGCTCAGTATCCACCGGCTTTCTGCAAAAGCTGGTCATTGATATGAGTGATAAGCATATTGCAGGGGGGTTATATCTGCTCGAAGCGGCAACAGGGGAGAAGAAACAGTACTTTAAGTTGCTCAAGCAATAAAAAACCCGTTCCGGGTTCTGAATCAGATCGAAGAGGCCGGAACGGGCCCATAAGCTTATTTCTCTTTTATTACCAGCCTTGTTTGGCAATGCCTGCCTTAATAGCGGCCATCGCTTTTTCCTCGTTCACCAGGGTGGTCAGCTTATTTCCCTTCCCATCATGTCCCTGTACCATATAAGCTCCTTTTGCTGTTTTGGTAATGACAGCATCCAGGACAGGAACCCCTTTTTCCTTGGTTTTTACGTTGTAGGCTGTGAGTTTAACATCAGACATGGCAATGATTTTTGAGTTAGTAATGCCTGAAATTACGCCATCAGGCGCTTTTAAACGAAGAATTTTCCCAACAAGATTAAAAAAGCCCCATTTTTCAGGGGCTAAATGTTTAGTTATGAGCAAATTAGACGTTAAACATCCAGTTTTGCATATTTTGCATGGGATTCAATAAATTCCCTTCGGGGAGCCACTTCATCGCCCATCAGCATACTGAAGACCCTGTCAGCTTCTGCGGCGCTTTCAATGGTTACTTGTTTTAAACTCCGGGTGCCGGGGTTCATCGTTGTTTCCCAAAGCTGCTCGGCATTCATTTCTCCAAGGCCTTTATAACGCTGAACAGTGACACTGTCATCCTTTCCAGCTCCTAGTTTTTCCACCCACGACTTTCGCTCTTCCTCATTCCAGGCGTACGACTGCTCTTTGCCTTTTTTGATCAGGTAAAGCGGGGGCTGGGCAATATAAACATAGCCCTGTTCTACCAGCTCGGTCATATAACGGTAGATGAACGTAAGGATCAGGGTAGCGATATGTGAACCATCCACATCGGCATCTGTCATAATGATAAGCTTGTGGTACCTGAGTTTGGTCAGGTCCAATGCCTTGGGGTCATCGGGTGTCCCAATTTTAACACCCAATGCGGTGAACATATTCCGGATCTCTTCATTGTCGTAGATCTTGTGCTCCATGGCTTTTTCCACGTTCAATATCTTACCTCTCAGTGGCAGGATGGCCTGAAAACTCCTTTCACGTCCCTGTTTGGCGGTACCGCCTGCTGAATCACCCTCTACGAGGAACAATTCACAACGCTTCGGGTCCCGGTCAGAGCAATCGGCCAGTTTGCCGGGTAAACCGCCACCGATGAGAACCGACTTACGTTGTACCAGTTCTCTTGCTTTACGGGCGGCGGCCCTGGCCTGAGCTGCCAATATTACTTTACTGATGATGTTGCGGGCGTCTTTCGGGTTTTCTTCAAGATAGGCGTCAAGAATCTTTGATACGGTAGTATCTACTACACCCATTACTTCACTATTACCCAATTTGGTCTTGGTTTGACCTTCAAATTGGGGCTCCGGCACTTTTACAGAAATGATGGCGCTTAATCCTTCCCTGAAATCATCTCCCTCTATTTCCACTTTTGCTTTTTCAAATAAGCCGTTTTTATCCCCGTAATTTTTGAAAACTCTTGTCAGGGCCCGGCGGAAACCCGCCACATGGGTACCGCCCTCGATCGTATTGATGTTGTTTACGTAAGAATAAATATGCTCATTGAAACTATCGTTGTAATTCAGGGCTACATCCACTGTTACATTGGTGACCGGATCATGACCTTCCACGAACAATACTTTCGGGATAAGCGGGTTGCGCCCGGCATTTTTATCCAGCATTTCAACAAATTCCACAATACCGCCTTCACTGTAAAATTTCTTTGAAAAAGGCTCCTTGTTATCATCGAGGTCCCGCAGGTCAGTAAGCATAATATTGACCTTCCTGTTCAGGTAAGCCAGTTCACGAAGCCTGCTTTCGAGAATATCCCTGTTATAGACGGTCGTTAAAAAAATGCTGGGATCCGGCCAGAAATGAACCCTTGTTCCCGTAGCCTCCGTTTTACCGATCTCGCGGACAGGATACTGGGGTATGCCGATTTTGTATTCCTGTTCAAAAATCTTTCCGTCCCGCTTGACTGTCACATGAAGGGTGGAGCTAAGGGCATTTACACAGCTGACACCCACGCCATGCAAACCACCGGATACTTTGTAAGAGCCCTTATCGAATTTACCGCCGGCATGCAGCAAGGTCATCACCACTTCCAGGGCCGAGCGTTTTTCTTTCGGGTGCATACCGGTGGGAATACCACGGCCATCGTCTTCCACCGCAATGGAGTTGTCTTCGTGTATGGTAACGGAAATATTCTTACAATAACCGGCAAGGGCCTCATCGATGGAATTGTCCACCACTTCATACACCAGGTGATGCAAACCTTTTACAGCAATATCACCGATGTACATAGCTGGTCGTTTTCGAACGGCTTCTAAACCCTCTAAAACCTGTATGCTTTCTGCCCCATAGCCACCTGCGGAAACGGGTACTTTTTCTTTGGTTTCTGTGCTCATAAAATAACGGCGATCCTCTCTTAAAAATGGAGAAAACGATGACTTACAAATTTACGGAAATACCCCCTTTTGGACGGTTTTCAGGGTCTCTTTTTTACACTAATTTTTGATGATCGTGGATAAATAAAAATCCCGGGAACAGGGCGTTTCAGGCCGTCAGGATCTCTCTATGATCAGTGTTTTAAAGCGGGACCTTATCGTTTCACAATCTGCGCTACCAGGTCGGCTTCTGCGCAAACCTTATTACCCACATAGGCGGTGCCTTTCATTTCGCATATGCCCCGGCGAATGGGAGTGGATAGCTCCATTTTCAGGATCAGGGTGTCACCCGGCCGCACCATGTGCTTGAACTTGCAGTTGTCGATCTTTAGAAAGTAAGTGTCGTATTGACCTTTTCCGCTGAGATTAATGGCCAGGATGCCACCGCATTGCGCCAGCGCCTCGATCTGCAATACACCAGGCATCACCGGGTTGCCGGGAAAATGTCCCTGGAAGAACCATTCATTGAAAGTCACATTTTTTATGCCTACAATATGCGTGTCGCTAAGCTCAATTACTTTATCCACCAGGGCAAAAGGAAAGCGATGCGGCAATGTTTTTTCTATATACGGCTGATCATAGATCGGTTGCTCGTTGGGATTGTACACCGGGAGGCCTCTGGTGTGTTTATTTTTCTTGATGTATTGCTTTAGTATTTTGGCGAAAGCCACATTCGTGCTGTGACCCGGTCGGTTGGCAATGATCCTTCCTTTGATAGGGTGACCGATCAGGGCAAGGTCACCGATGACGTCAAGCAATTTATGTCTCGCCGGTTCATTGGGAAAACGCAGGTCCAGGTTATTGATATAGCCTTCACTTTTTATTTCGATCCTGTCTTTTTTAAAGATCTTTTTCAGCCGCTCCATTTCAATATCATCCACCGGTTTGTCAACGATCACGATCGCATTGTTTACGTCGCCCCCTTTAATCAGGTTATTATCCAGCAAGGTTTCCAGCTCGTGTAAAAAACAAAAAGTGCGGCAAGGCGCTATTTCTTCTTTGAAATCCCGGATATGTTTCAAACCGGCATGCTGTGTTCCCAGCACCGGGGAATTAAAATCGATCAGTGTGGTCACCTGGTACTCCAGGGCCGGCATGGCTACCATCTCCACCCGCTTGGCCTCATCATAATGAAAAATGTTTTCATCAATGCTGTACCAGATCTTCGCTGCATCCTGTTCAACGACGCCCGCCTCTTCGATCAGCTCGACAAAAGGTTCCGAACTTCCATCCATGATGGGCATTTCCGGACCATTGATCTCCAGCAGGCAGTTATCAACGCCCATCCCGATCAATGCGGCTAACACATGTTCTACCGTACTCACTTTAACACCGTTGGTTTCCAGGGTGGTGCCACGGCTTACATCTGTTACCAGGTCACAATCGGCTTTGATAACGGGTCGTGACGGCAGATCAATACGCTGGAACTGAAAGCCGAAACCGGGTGCCGCAGGTCGTAAAGTCAGGTCCGCCAGGATACCAGTGTGTAAACCCGTACCTGAAATACTTACAGAAGATCCTAAAGTATGCTGTTTATCAGGATTAAAATTGGGCGACATTATGCCTCCAATATAGGGCTTATTTTCTGTCTGCGTAATCATGCCGGCAAAGATAGGATTTGGACCGATAAGAGCGTCCGGGGCGCCGATGTTCTTGTATTACAAAGAGATGTTTACTGCCGGAATAAGGTTATTCAGGAGATCTTTTCCGCCAGTAGTTGTTTTACCAGGGTCTCGAGCTCTTTAATCCTTTTTTCCATTTCTGGAAGATTGCGGGCAATGGCCTGGCTGCGGATAGCCTGGTTATAGTCATAAGCAGGGGAGCCGGTTACAGCCGACCCCGGGGTTTTTAATGATTTACCCAGACCGGCCTGGGCATTTATTTTTGATCCATCCGCGACCTGTATATGACCCACAATACCGGCCTGCCCGCCGATCATGACCCCGCTACCGATACGGGTACTGCCGCTGATTCCCGCCTGTGCGGCGATCACTGTGCTTGGTCCCACTTCCACATTATGTGCAATCTGGATCAGATTGTCAAGCTTGGCGCCGTTTTTTATAATGGTTGATCCCATGGTCGCTCTGTCGATGGTGACGTTGGCACCGATTTCTACATCATCTTCAATTACCACGTTCCCGATCTGGGGCACTTTCTTTAAGCTGCCATCCGTCTGGGGGGCAAAACCAAAACCATCGCTGCCGATGACCGTCCCTGCATGAATAATGACATGGTTCCCGATCCTGCAATCGTGGTAGATTTTCACCCCGGGGTAAATGATGCTATTGTCACCGATCGTCACATGGTCACCGATATAAGCATTGGGATAGATCTTACTATTGTTTCCCACGGTTACTTTTTCACCGAGATAGGCAAAAGCGCCAATAAAAACATTTTGACCGAAAGAGGCAGTCTTTGCAATATAACTGGGTTGTTGTATTCCAGTCATTTGTTGCTGCATGATCTCCTGGTAATAACTGAGCAAAA
>CAYSIU010000186.1:0-5934 GCA_964431095.1 uncultured Chitinophaga sp.
GACAAGCTGTCAAATGCAATAATAAAAGCGCTCCAGGTGATGTATTCCGGGTGGTTCCCGATCTTTAAAAGACCTGCAAAAGAACCGCGGAGCAGGATCATCAGGATGGTGAGCGAGATCGTGCTGAGGATGAGAGAGACCGTAGCGGTATTGTATACTTCTTCTTCCTGTTCCTTTTTCTGCACATACCGGAAATAAGCCGTTTCCAATCCATAGGTGAAGATGACATTCAAAAAGGGAATGGCCGAGTAAATGATGGTCATGTCACCATATGCGGCGCCGGATAATTTTAGTGTGAGGTAGGGGGTGAGCAGGTAATTCAGAAAACGGGCTGCGATGGAGCTGGCTCCATACCAAACAGTTTGACCGGCTAGTTTTTTTATACCACTCAAAGGATTGGAAATTTCAATTGATTTGTTTACCACAAAGACAATGATCGCCGATAGTCTGGCCAACCTTTTCTATGTGCATTTATGACTCTTTATGCCTATGTGGCAAAATCAATAGTTTCTATCACAAATGTAATCGTTGGTTCCCCAAAAACCGAATCCAGTCCCTTTACGGCACTTTATTTAAGACAATTGAAACATTCCATTCGGCAATTCACCTGGGAAATACCGGGAGGAACAGGTATTTATTGGGGTTGTTTGAATCTTGTATCCAGCAGGAAGGAGGAATCGGTGAGTGTCCGAAGGAAATTAAACAGGTCTGTAGCCTCGGTATTGGTTAGGGTGATCCCGTTTGCCAGCAAAGGGTCCAATGTAGCACTGGGTTGTACACCTGTGCGATAATGCGTGATACATTGTTGCAGGGTATTGAAACGCCCATCATGCATATAGTTGGAGGAGATATAACAATTGCGCAGTGTAGGCACTTTGAACTTCAGGGAATCTTCTTTTTTACCGGTGATGCGCATGCGCCCATAATCATTCAGGGAAGTATCCACTACCAACCCGTTGTTCCTGAAACTGTAATCCGTGAACAGGGGCTCCGGGTGGCAGGTGTTGCAATGGGTCTTGTACACCTGGTAACCGTTTTCTTCCTGTGGAGTAAAAGCAGCAGTACCCTTTTTATAACGGTCGTATTTTGAATTGGCGGAAACGAGAAAGCCGGTGAATTGGGCCAGGGCTTTTAAAATATACTCGGGCCGAATAAAAGGGTAGCGGAAAACATTCCTGAACATTTGCTGGTAATTCTTATCATTCCCGATTTTATTGATCACCCCAGCAAATGATTCTCCCATTTCGATGTGCCCGTTGATCGGTTGTGCCGCTTCATTCTTCAATGAGGTAAACTCTCCGTCCCAATGCAGGACCGGGCTCCACGCAAGATTAAATAATACGGGAGCGTTGCGCAACGTATGGGAATTATAAACGCCATGGCTTCGGTCATGCTCATAAGTACCGAAACCAGCTATCTGCTGGTGGCAGGAAGCACAGGGATGCACATCATCGATCGAAAGACGTCCGTCATAAAATAGTTTACGGCCCAGCTCAAAACCTTCCTGGGTCAGGGGATTATCACTGAATTGATAAAGAGGGGCAGGAAAACCAGCGGGGATCTCCTGTTGCATCAGGTGCAGCCCTTCCGTGTTCTGTTCTTTTTTACAGGAGCCTAAGGAATCGGAAAGGATAACAAGAATAACAACAATCGTCAATATCGTCAGCAAAGCTTTCCGCAAGGGGTCCAATTCAACAGCAAATTTATAAAATTCTCATGCCTATTCCCTCCCAGCTACGGACCGACAGCCATTTACATTCTGTATTTCTGCCGGTTGGCTTTTAGTTCCGCTTTTCTTTTTTTCGATTCAAGTCTTTTTTCTTTGGAGGCTTTACTGGCCCTGGTGGCGATGCGGAGTTTTTTCTTTTCTATGGCCCTGCTCACCAGCTCATTGATCCGTTTGATCACTTCCTCTTTATTGGCCAGTTGGGTGCGGTGCGTTTGGGATTTTACCTGTAAAAATCCTTCTGAGTTGATCCGGTTTGAAAGTTTTTGTTTTACCAGCTCTTTTTGTTCGGTCGAAAGCAGGCGGGATGGTTCGATAGGAAAGGAACCGATGACTGCCGTTTCTACCTTGTTGACGTTCTGTCCGCCTTTGCCCCCGCTGCGGGTGGTTTGGAATTGTATCTCGTTGGAAAGGTTTATCATTAACAGGACTTCTTTATTTTACGAATTTCATGCGAATTGCCCGAAATAAATACGAAAGAAATGACTAATTATTTGGAAAATTCGGGTAATTCGTACTAATTCGTGCTATGAGGGTCGTAATACAAAGGGTAACCCAGGCCAGTGTGACCATCGCCGGTAAGCTCTACTCCCGGATCGGGCCGGGTCTGCTTGTGTTGCTGGGTATCGAGGATGCCGATACTATGGAGGATATCGAATGGCTGAGCGGCAAGATCGTGAATCTCCGCATTTTTGATGACACGGCCGCTGTGATGAATGAATCGGTAAAAGATAAAAATGGGGAAATTTTATTAGTCAGCCAGTTTACCTTACACGCTTCTACCAAAAAGGGTAATCGGCCTTCCTATATCAGGGCCAGCAAACCAGCTATTGCCATTCCCCTGTATGAAAAGATGATCCGCCGGTTATCCGCTGACCTGGGGAAGGAGGTCAAAACGGGTGTATTTGGGGAAATGATGGAAGTGGAGTTGTTGAATGACGGACCTGTAACGATAGTGATAGACACAAAGAACAGGGAGTAGGAACACGAATTTTCGCGAATTACACGAATTAAAAAAGCACACGTTTGTAAGTGAGTGATTTTTCTCCGAAGTTTACGATAATACCCAATTTTATGCCAGCCACTTTCAGATAAGTAATCGTTTGGTACACAAATGGGTTTATGATCATCGGCGTGGCTTTTACTTCAACGATAATCGAATTAAAAACAACAAAATCTGCATAGTATTTTCTGGGCAGGATTTGCCCTTTATATTCAATAGTAAATTGCTTTTCTCTTTCGTAATTTATTCCAAGCCATCTGAATTCTATTTCCAATGCATCCTTGTAAACAACTTCCCTGAATCCCATTCCTAACACCCTATGTACTTCCATACAAACGCCAATAACATCATAAGATTCTTGCCTGTAAAAAATTCCCGGCATATTTATTAAAACCACTCTAATCTACAATCAAGATCAGGATATACCCGTTTTCAAACGCTTATTTTCGTATTTACATAAGAGCTGTGATCTAGTTCTGTGTAATTCGTGAAAATTCGTGTAATTCGTGTTCGTGTAATTCGTGTCTAACTATCTTATCCCGATCTTTTCCGTATAGATTTTCCCATCATTGAGCCCGACCATCAAAAAGAAATTTTTTTGATTTACGGGAATTTCGAAACTATAAGAGTTGTTATTAATTTCCCTTTGCTCAATTACCCGGTCCCCGCTGGTCGTCCATAACATTATATTTTTAATGGCCTGCGTGCTTTTGACAGTGATCTGTTTCCCGGCCGTAAATACCATGTAGGGTTTTGTTTCTTTTTTTGTTTCTTCTGCGGGATTTACCTGGGGTTGGGCTTTTAAGGCAAGGAAAGAAACAAACAAGATAATTGCAAGGGTAAGCCTGCGGTAGACTGCAAACATAGAATACATTTAATCTTTTAAAGGAATTGGTTTGAAACCGGTCGACTGCCTGCAACGGGCATCCTATTGATTGCAGCCGCATTACAGGTTGTCTTGCTTTCAGCAGGGCAGGAGTTCCAGAACGTCAAGAATCATGCTAAATTGCAAATGAAAATTTAAAATTCTTGTTATGACCATCCGCGAAGCACAGGAAAGGGTTGATGACTGGATAAAAACAGTCGGGGTCCGTTATTTCAGCGAGCTGACCAATATGGCGATCCTGACAGAGGAAGTGGGTGAGCTTGCCCGGCATATGGCCCGTCAGTATGGCGACCAATCTTACAAAGAGAACGAAAAAGGCTCCACCCTCGCCCTCCTCCAGGGGAAAGATGCGCTATCAGATGAAATGGCGGATGTGCTCTGGGTACTGATCTGCCTGGCCAACCAGACCGGTGTTGATCTGACGCAGGCATTGGAAAAGAACTTTGAAAAGAAAACAGTCCGGGATGCGGAAAGACATAAAAGAAATAAGAAGCTGGAATGAGGATGGAGAGATGGATCAGCAGCTATCCGGGAGTAGGCTCAATGAGTCTGATTAAGAGTTGCAATGGCCTCTTTATGTAACAGTTGTAATTCGTGCTTCGAACTCCTGTTATTGGCATAGTTTTTTTACTTCCATATGAGGTATGTCAATAAAAGACACCTGGAAGATCACAAAACATTCCGTCGCTGATTTTTTTGCCTGCAATATTTTCAAACTCAGCGGTGCCCTTGCTTTCTTTACCATTTTCTCCCTGCCCGGTTTACTGATCATCATCATCTGGATCAGCGATCTTTTTTACGGACATGAAATAGTGGAAGGATCGATCTTCCGGCAGATAGAAAGCTTTGTGGGACATGCGACTGCTATCGAGATCCAACAAACAGTTCGTAACGCAACACAATCGGCCGGGAGTGGTTTTGCTACGATAATAGGTCTGGTGGCGCTGGTCATTGGTGCCACAAGCGTATTCGGGGAGATCCAGGATTCTATCAATACGATCTGGCGGGTAAAAGCAAAGCGAAAAAAAGGCCTGGGTCTGATCAAACTGCTTCTTAACCGTTTGCTCTCCTTTTCCATGATCGTTTCACTGGGTTTTATTTTGCTCGTTTCGCTTTTTATCAGCGGGAGCATGGATATCTTACTTGATCGCCTCCTGCAAAACTACCCGCAACTAACGATGGTAGCAGTTTATATCCTGAATCTCATTTTTACATTCCTGGTCGCTGCATTTATTTTTGCAGCGATCTTCAAAGTGTTGCCCGATGCCCGGATCAAATGGAAACATGTATGGGTGGGTGCTTTTGTTACGTCCTTTTTATTCATGGTGGGTAAATTCGTCATCAGTTATTACCTCGGGCATAACCCCATGAGCTCTGCCTATGGTGCAGCCGGTTCTATTATCGTACTCCTGCTCTGGGTTTATTATTCGGCGATGATACTGTATTTCGGCGCTGCATTCACCCACGCTTATGTGATACATAAAGGTTCACGGATCTATCCTAACCAATACGCTGTCTGGGTGCAGCAGATCGAAGTGGAGTCGGATACCTCTATTCAACAACAACCGAAGGACAAAACGGTGATAGAAACCATAGAAAAAGAAACATCAAATGAGGATATAAAAAAATGAACAGAGGAACAAGAGCATTGATGATGAAGTGTTGCCGCCCGGCCTGGGTCATTTTCTAAGTACTTCGAAATTCTTGATTCCTTGTTCGTCTGTTCGATATTCCCTTCTTACTTTTGCGCCACTATGGCAAGCGATCTCAACCGGTTCCAGCAAATTATCTCCCATTGCAAAGAGTATGGCTTCATTTTTCCCAGCAGCGAGATCTATGACGGGCTGCAGGCCGTGTATGATTATGGCCAGTGGGGTAGCGAACTGAAGAAAAATATCAAGGATTATTGGTGGAACAGCATGACCCGGATGTACGAAAACATTGTGGGGATCGATGCCGCCATTTTCATGCATCCCTCTACCTGGAAAGCCAGCGGCCACGTGGACAATTTCAATGACCCGATGATCGATAATAAGGACAGTAAAAAACGCTACCGGGTGGATTACCTGATAGAAGCGTACAGCGATGAGCTGCGGGCTGCAGGCAGGGAAAAAGAAGCGGATACGATTCTTGCGGAAATGGAAAATTTACTGGCAAAGGATGATTTTTCGGGATTGAAGAAACTGATCGAAACCAACAAGATAAAATGTCCGGTCAGCGGGACCAGCAACTGGACCGATATCCGGCAGTTCAACCTGATGTTCTCGACCGAATTCGGATCTACAGTTTCGGAAGAGGACGCGGATAACAGAATTTATT
>CAYSIU010000187.1:0-5894 GCA_964431095.1 uncultured Chitinophaga sp.
TAGTTTTGGCACTTTGAGTGGCTTCAGCGGGGACAGCCGGGTGAGCGGTCATGCAGGTTTTTTTCTGCATCATACCATTAACAACCACTGGTGTTTTCAGCCTGAACTGTTGTATTCCGGCGAAGGACAACGTTATGTATCGGATGGAGTGGAAAGGACCATCAAACTCGGCTACATAGAAGTTCCGCTGATGATCCAGTATTACGCGCTGCAGCAACTATATTTTGAATTCGGGCCCCAGTTTGGCGTTCTGGTCAGTGCCGGGAATAAACCAACAGGCGGGAATGAGATCAATGTAAAAAGTGATTTCAGGAGCACCCAGTTTGGATTAAACATCGGCGCAGGGGTCAATGTCAACAAGAGTCTCGGATTCTATGGCCGCTACGATTTCGGTTTGACGGATGTCAGCCTGTTTGATAATATTGTCGATCATAGCCAGGTAGCCCAGGTGGGTATGACGATACGCCTGAAATAAAGAACAATACTTCGAGGGCCAGTCATAAAAAATTATTTGTGACTGCTTTTTTTTGATCTTATCATTGACCATACGCAATAACTTGTCTCGTGTGGGGAGCCGCTGTGAGAAACGCAATGTTGTAGTGAAGGAAAAACGAAGAAAAGATCAATCCATTCCTGATGGTAACGTTGAACTATAGGTTTCTTTTTTCCTGAATAACAGGCCGAGATGTTTTAATACGATCGTCACCAGCAACATAAAGGCAAATAAGATCAGCAGCATGAATTCCTGCCGCAGGGTCCTGAACCAATAAATTTCCATCAGCACGAACCCGTGAAAAAGACAGATCAGTTTGGCAGCGAAACCATGGCTGAAGCCCTGTTGGGTCAGAAGATGATGAATGTGCGTTCTGTCGGCATTGAAAGGGGATCTGCCCTTCCATATCCGGATCGCAAAAACTCTCAGGGTATCAAATACAGGGATCAGCACCACTCCCAGTACAAAAACAGGCGCATGGGGCAACACCGGGCTTGCCACAAGTACATTGACCTGCATCAGCCGGATGCAAAGAACAGCGATCACAAAACCCAGCACCAATGATCCTGTGTCTCCCATGAATATCCTCGCCGGGTTAAAATTGAAATAAAGAAACGCCAGAATCCCTCCTGCAAGCGCAAAAGCGATCAGGGCAGTGTTGACATCCCCGTTCATACTGAGAAAAATGCCCAATGTGATCAGACTCATGAAGCCCAGCCCGCCTGCCAGGCCATCAATACCATCAATAAAATTGAAAGCATTGGTGATCCCTACAATCGCAATGACCGTAAAACTGTATTGGGCAGACAGGGGTAAATCATGAATGCCGAACAGACCATCAAAGGAAGAAATACGGATGCCGGAAAGGGCAATCAATACAGCGAGCCCCAGCTGGATCACGAGCTTATACCTGGCAGAAAGGTCTTTCAGATCATCCAGGATACCAAGCCCAAACAGGACGGTGATGGAAAAGAAAAAACAGACCTGGGCGGGTTCGCTGCGCAAAGGAAACCAGAACAGCAGGGATGTCATCATGCCGGCAATGATAGCAATACCACCCATTGTGGGGATGGGTAAAGAGTGTTCTTTGCGGGCACTGGGCATATCATAAAAGCGGAATCTTCTGATCAGGCTGATGATGGGAGGAATGGTCATCAGGGTAACTACGAATGCAGTGATGAAACAAAGCAGGGCAGATTCATAATTACGGAAATACAGGTCAATCTGCAAAAGATGAAAGTGGCTTTTCATAGTACCCGGTTTCGTTAGTCAGGTGATGGATTTGTAAACTAAAATAAAGAGCTTTCAGGCCAATGTCAAACCTTTTTTATTGTGCGGAGGGAAAAAATAGTTTTCTGCTGGCCGTTCGTGGTATTCCGGTACGATCTTAGGATATTTGCCAGGGGCAAACCGTAATTTTCACATCCTTCAACCCATGACCATTTTTTTGACCCTGTTCTGGCTAAGTCTAGGCATTTTGCTTTATTGCTATATCGGTTATGGCATGCTGGTTCTTTTATTCAACCAGTTAAAAAGAATGACCGGGCCCATCGAAAAAAGGGAAGACAAAGCCACAGAACTGGTACCAGTATCCCTGGTCGTTACCGCCTACAATGAAAGAGAGATCCTGGAACAAAAAATAAAGAATGTCCTTGAAATCGATTACCCGCCCGGCAAATTACAGGTGATTTTTGTTACGGACGGTTCCGCCGACGGTTCCGCCGAACTGGTCCGGCAACACGGCTCTATCCTGCTTTTGCATCACCCGGAGCGAAAAGGAAAATACGCTGCAATAAAAAGGGCCATGCAGTCGGTCAAAACAACCGTGGTGGTTTTCAGTGATGCCAATACGATACTGAACAGGGAATGTATCAGGAAGATCGTCTCTCATTACCGCGATGAGAAAGTGGGCGGGGTGGCCGGTGAAAAAAAAATATTGTATCATCAACCGGCTTCAGCGGTAGGGGAAGCAGAGGGCCTGTATTGGCAATATGAATCGTTCATGAAAGGACTCGATGCAGGATTGTACACCGTGGTAGGCGCGGCCGGAGAATTGTTTTCTATCCGCACGGCACTCTTCCCTGAGCTGGATGATGACCTGATACTCGATGACTTTGTCATCTCGATGCAGGTATGCCTGCAGGGGTATAAAATAGAATATGAACCGGGCGCTTTTGCTGCCGAATCACCTTCTGCTTCGCTGGCAGAAGAAGAAAAAAGAAAAGTGAGGATATCGGCGGGAGCTTACCAGTCCATTGCCTATGTAAAGAACAGCATGAATGTTTTCAGGCACCCGTTATTGGCATTTCAATATATCTCCCGGCGCCTGCTGCGTTGGGTATTCTGCCCGGTGATGCTGGTGACGCTGCTGCTGGCAAACATTTTCATTATAAGCAGGAATGATCATTCTTCTTTTTACGATTGGGCATTTTATATACAACTCGGTTTTTACGGAATGGCACTGGCGGGAGGATTATTGGTCCGATCGGGAAAGAGGGCCGGTCTTTTCACGATACCTTTCTATTTTGTCTTCATGAATTACTGCCTGGTGAAAGGGTTTGTAAAATTCATCAAAGGGAAACAAACGGTGCTATGGGAAAAATCCCTGCGGCAGGCGGTGGAATAATTGATAACTGCCGTCCCGATAGCTAACAGGAACTAACTGCTTACCGAAAACTGATACTATTCTGTAATTTATTTTTGTTTGAAAATCCTGCACTATCTCTTCTCTGTCCAATATATTATCAAACCCGATCGAATACTTAAAAGGAGTCGGCCCCCAACGGGCCGATTTGCTGAAAAAAGAACTGAATATCTTCAGCTTTGGTGATTTACTGGAGCATTTTCCTTACCGGCATATCGATAGGACCAAAATCAATTTAATCAGTGAATTGACGGCTGCAACAGAGTTTGCACAGGTAGCCGGTGTGCTGCAGAATTATGAGATGATCGGTCATCGTGGTTCCCGTCGGCTCACAGCCCGGTTAAAAGATAACACCGGTGTACTCGAACTTACCTGGTTCCAGGGTTTGAACTGGGTGCAGCGGTCATTGAAAGCAGGTCAGTCGTACCTGCTGTACGGGCGGGTGAGTTTTTATAATGGACGCCCCCAGATCATCCACCCGGAAATGGAAGAATTGAAGATGGATGAGCACACGGGCAAGGATTTTCTTGAACCGGTATATCCCACCACCGAAAAATTAAGAGCCAAAGGACTCAGTGCACGGCAGATCGGCAGATTGACAAGGGTGTTGATGGAATTGATCCATGAAAAAGATGTTCCGGAGAACCTGCCGGATAAATTATTGAACCGGTTGAAACTGATCAACCGGTTTAACGCCTACCGCCAGATTCATTTTCCTGCCTCGATCCGTGAATATGATGAAGCGGTGAAACGATTGAAATTCGAAGAATTTTTTATTGCCCAGTTGCGAATGGGATTACTGAGGGCCGGACGACACCGGTATTCAAAAGGAGTAGTATTTGATAAGGTGGGCAATCTTTTTAATACTTTTTATAAAGAACACCTTCCTTTTGCCCTGACCGGCGCACAGAAACGGGTGATAAAAGAAATAAGGACCGACACGGCAAGGGGAAGACAAATGAACCGTTTACTGCAGGGTGATGTAGGCAGCGGTAAGACAATCGTGGCTGTGCTCATCATGCTGCTGGCAGCGGATAACGGGTACCAGGCCTGCCTGATGGCACCCACGGAAATCCTGGCACAACAGCATTTTAACACTATCCGCGCATTACTGGAAAAGATGAACCTGCCGGTAAAATTGCTGACCGGCTCCACCAGGACACAGGAAAGAAAGAAAACACTTAAAGAGCTGGAAGACGGCAGCCTGAAAATACTCGTAGGTACACATGCTGTAATAGAAGATCCGGTACAGTTCCGGGACCTTGGCCTGGTCATCATTGATGAACAACAGCGCTTCGGGGTGGCGCAAAGAGCCAAACTTTGGAAAAAGGCCCCGGTGCCTCCTCATGTGCTGGTGATGACCGCTACACCGATACCCCGGACCCTTGCGATGACGGCCTATGGTGACCTTGACTATAGTATGATCGATGAGATGCCCCCGGGTCGGCAACCAGTAACAACAGTTCATCGTTATGAATCACATCGTAGCAGGGTGATGACCTTTCTACGCAACGAGATCGATACCGGGAGACAGGTCTATATTATTTTTCCTCTCATCGAGGAGAGCGACAAGCTCGATTATGAGAACCTGATGAAGGGTTACGAGAATGTAAAAGCTTATTTTCCCGAGCCCCGTTACTGGATCAGTATGGTCCACGGCAGGCAGCCGGCCGGGCAGAAAGAAGAAAATATGCGAAGATTTATTGAACAGGACACACAGATTATGGTATCTACTACCGTTATAGAAGTGGGAGTGGACGTGCCCAACGCTACGGTGATGGTCGTCGAAAGCGCTGAAAAATTCGGTCTGTCGCAGTTGCACCAGTTGAGAGGAAGGGTAGGCCGGGGAGCCGACAAAAGCTACTGTATATTATTGACGAGCTCAAAATTGGGTAATGATGCCCGCGAGCGCATCAGGATAATGGTTTCTACCGATAATGGGTTCGAAATTGCCGAAAAAGACCTGGAATTGCGGGGCCCCGGCGATATAGAAGGAACCCGACAAAGCGGGGTCTTAAACTTTAAGCTGGCCAGTATAGTCCAAGACCGGGTTGTACTGGAATTGGCAAAAAACTTAACGGTAAAATTACTTGATGAAGATCCTGACCTTGTTTCGGCAGACAATTTGCGGCTTAAAAACTTCCTTCAGCAGGGGCGGGGAGAAGTGACATGGAGTAAGATTTCCGGATGAGCCGTGAGTTTTTACGTAGAAAGCTTGGAGCGGAGTCACATGACAGACAATTTACAATGTGTGGGGTTTTGTTAACACAAGTTTTCAATCCGTTTCTGATGAATTTTAGTTATTTTAATACAAAGATTACTACCCTGAAACCACTTATTAGTCTTACTGCGATCCTTTTTCCTGCCCTGGCTGCTGTGGCGCAGGGAAATATTGAATTTATTGAGAACAAAGGCCAATGGGATAGCCGGGTTGAATACCTGGGCAATGTGAGTAATGGCACTTTTTTTCTCCGGAAACAAGGCTTTACAGTCCTGCAATATGATCCCGCCGGAATGTCCGAGGCACTGCGGTTATTGCACGACAGGCAACCGGGTGTGCCTGCAGAAAAATTCATGGTCAAGACCCATGTTTTTCATGTTGATTTTCTCGGGGCGTCCCCGGATTCCCGCTCGGTGCCAGACAAAAAAATTTCAACTTATAACAATTATTTCAGCGGAGATGATCCCACCCGATGGGCAGGAGGCTGCCATATTTACCAGGCAATTGATGTACAAAGCATCTATCCGGATGTGGAT
>CAYSIU010000188.1:0-5836 GCA_964431095.1 uncultured Chitinophaga sp.
TGCTTTATATCATTTCTTCCTTCGGGACGGAACAGGCAGGAACCAGGAAATCAGGAAAGGATTACCGAAAACATTTGGATATATTTTCTTTAAATGGCTGCTGGTATGTTTTATTTGTCTGGAGGGGATCTACCCCTTCACAATAACAGGGAATTTCAATGGCGACCTGGCCGGGCTACCCTGGCTGCATGGTGCCTACGAGATCAGGCAAGTAACGGCAGGAGGAGAAACCATTCCATTGGCAAATTCACCCGTAAAACGGTTTTTTATCCACCGGAAGGGGTATATCATATTCCAGGATCAACAGGATCAGGTGCAGGATTATAAACTGGCTTACGAGGAAAAAGGGTCCGCATTCATTCTTACCGATTATAGCCTCCACCGGGTCCGCCTTCCCTATACATACCGCGCCAGGGACAGTGTCCTGGTACTGAGCTATCCCGTCGGCGGCAAGGAATACTTATTGACGGGGAAAGGCCTGGATTGGAGAAAACTACCTGCCCTGCAAAAGGGATTTCACTGGACGTTTGATTAGGTAGCCAAGAATTGGCGGGGTGGGGGTCAGTCGTCATCGTTAACTTATCCATTGCGAATAAATGCCGCTATATAATCAACGTCACTAATTGTCCCGCCAGCATTGACAAATGACGATTGAACGGTTTAGTATAAATGCTTCGCTAAATTTTTGTTTACAAAATCACAAGATCGTCTCGCTGATCCCGGGTTTTCCTAAAATATTGTTGAAACCACTTTACCGCAATTGTATCACTCAACAGCCGCTGTAATTTTTCGTTTCATACCTGCAATCAGTTCCGATTTGATTCCTTTCTACGCTTAACTACATTATTACAATACCCGGTCATGGAAAAGTATTTGTTCACCGATGGAACCAGTGGGGTGAAAGAGGTACAATCTCGTGAGGAATTGCAATCTCTGGTCCAACAGTCTGCCGACCCCGGAAGGGTCCGGGTATGGATCTTTGATACGAATGAATGGATCAACTATTCATCTTTTTGCAAACAATACCCATTTTCTCCTCCCAAAGAGACTAAAACAGAGATTGTTGTCCCCAGAACCGCAGTGCAAAGACAGCAGGCCGGTAAACGATGGCTTAAGAAATTTCTTTTTGTGGCCGCCCTGGTGGCCGGGGCATTGCTTGTATTCAACTTTACCAGTATAAAATGGGAAAAAACCACCCCGCTTAGCGTCACGGCCCAACGACCAGCCAATGCGCCTCTAATGGACATGGATTCATTGGTTGCAACCATCGAGTATACGAGGGGCAAACCATTGGACCGGAGCACGCGTAATAATCTCCGCCTCCGCAATACCTGGCCTGAAAGGATCTTATTGCAGTTGAATGCAGAAAGAGAAACCAGTAAAGTAGGGACGAGACATTTTCATGTGGATATTTCCATTGATAATACAACTGGACTTGACCTGGATAGCGCCATAGTGAAGTTACTGGTATGGAAAAGAGACAAAATAAGCAGGACCGATACCCTCCAATTCAGGGATATACGGTATGACAGGCAACTGGTACGACGATTAAATGATATATACCGGGGGGATAGCCTCTCTCTTTCTTTTCAGTCGATCAGGGCAAGGGCATTCAATTTTTGCTATACGGCCGATGTGGAGAACAATTCCGGTAATTATAATGATCGCTGGTTTTGTTTGGGAGAGTGATATGGATTCCGGATCGTCAATTGATAGCGGATTGAAAACTGCGGGCTATCGACTGAATCATTCTAAAAATGTCCATACAACCTAATTTTAAAAATAATAATCAAGAAATATGGCCCTCTATTATCTTCCTTGTCTTATACGAAGCGACCGTTATTTTATAGCAAGGCTGGAACCCGGAACGGATAAAAGAACGGATTTCAACTTTGTGATTTACGCTGAGGACAGAGTACCTGCGCCACTACTCACCATCGAAGACCCGGACAAGATCGTCCTGAATCAAATGGCTCCTTCCGACCGCCAGGATATACCTATCCGGGAATGTCATGTCTCATTACATAAAAGAGAAGATCGATTCGAGTTACTGATCCGCCGAAACAGTACGTTCGTGGTGGAACCCTTTCACGATGAGGAAACAGGTCTGCGACTGGACTATTCACCCGGGCAGAAAAGACTGACCGTGGGATTTTATCAATACCGCGTCGCGCAGGTGTCATTGAACCTGGGTATCACCTTGCAGTTAAGCGACGAAGAAAGTTATTCGGGTGATCTGCAGTTCACGGTCGCCCGTTCGGGGGATTGTCACCGGGTGGTTATTGATTTTGGGAGTGAAGCAAGCCAGGTGGGTTATAAAAGTTGCGACCACGACTCGGCCATCGTTCAGTATGACATCCTTGAAAATATTATCAGCCGGCTGAATATAGCTGATGTTACCGGTAATCGCCGGCGGGAAGATTTTCTGAACTATGAGGCGGGTCAACCGCTGCTGTACCGGTCTTTTTATGCAATAAAAAAGAAGATCAGCCCTGAAGCAAGAAAGAATTTTCCTTTCAATTTCACGGGAGACCTTACCGGTGACGAGATGCGCTTGTTCATTACCCGGCAGGAAGTCGCGGCTACCGAGCATAAGTTCCGGGATGAATATGAGATCATTCCCAACCTGAAACTGGGTATCGAAAGAAGCCTTCAGCTTTCGATCGGTAGTCATACGGAAGATTACAGCATCCGGCTGCATAAAAAAGAACTGATCAGCGCTGTTTTACTAAGGCTGCTGAGGCTGATGGTAAGCACAAAACCCGGGTTTCAGCAAGGTGGGTTGATCGTAACCCTGTTGGTTCCGAATATTTACACCCAGCATGAAGTATTTGAATTGCTGAATGAACTGCGGAGAAGGACCCCGGATCTTTTATCATCCCTGCAGATCAGCCATGATGTATTGTCCGTTGAGTACGAAACGATTTCCGAAAGCGATGCTGCTTTTATGGGTTACCAGCAGACCCATGCCGATGATGTAAATCTTTCCAATTGCGAAATCGTCCTGGTTATTGATTGTGGTAAGGGTACGACGGATATTTCCATGCTGCTGGCCGATGATAACGAGAACTACTCCAGCTTTTTCAGGACCGGCTTTGCAGGGGCCGGCAACGTATTGTTGTATGGTTTCACGGAAGATTTCCTGGCCCTGGTGCTGAGAGCCATCCCGGGAAGTAATGATATTTCTGTCCGGGATTTTATCAGTCGTCATATATTGGACCAGCACCTGACCGCGGATGTCCTGAATTTCATTCAACTGATGGAAGAACAGAAAAAAAGGTTCAGGGACCTGCAGGCGGTCAGCATCACCGAATTTGCACAATTGGCGGAGAACTCCATCAGTACCGAGAGAACGATCGGTAATTTATATAAAGACCAGTCGACCCTGCTGCAATATGCCGCTGCCATTTTACTCCACAGGAGCATCCGGTGGGATGAAGAAATTACGGGTCTTATCAATAAAGCCACTGATTGCATTGTACATAGCATCATCGCCAGCATCAAAGATGTGACCACCCGTGACATCAAAAGACGGATCAAAGTGGTAATGCTTAGCGGAAGGGCTTTTTATTTCGATGCGCTGAAAATAAAACTGCAATCAGCCCTTAAAGACTTGCTGGGAAATACCCTCCAGGTAAGGATGGTTCCTTCGGGGCGGGCACTGAACAATAAAAATGTCGCCCTGTATGGAGCTTTCAGCGGGGCCTATAAGATCACTGATTTTACAGGTATCCCGGTTGATAAAAAAGAAGGCTTGTCAAAGAATAAAGATGTACTGAACAATAACATTTATCTCTACAGGGGTATCAAGATCGAACCCGGCAATGATATATTATATAATGCTGCTGTCGTGCGGCGGAATAACCAGGAACTGAAAGCTTTTAAAAACAAGACGGTGGACATTTATTTCACCCGGGATAATATTTACCTGCGTATGATGGAGAACCAGCAGGTAAAAGACGTCCGCTCACTGTACAATGTTTTGAGTCCTGTTGCAGAAACCAGTTCACCCATTCAGGATATGAAAGCTATTTCCATGTTCCCTAACTATACCGGGGAACTGGCTTCTGTGCAAACCGTTTACCATGATATAGTGAAAACGGGGAGCCTGCCTGTAAAAAGACCGGCAAAGAAAAAGCAGGGCATCCTGCAGTTTTTTCAATTCTGATGATCAAAAAGATCTTTATGCGAAATAAAATTATCCTATTGCTTTGGATGCTGTTTCCGGCATACGTGATGAATGCTCAGCAACCCGGTCCCCGTCATATCCGCATTGTGGATACAATGACGATCCAGGAAAAATCCGGCCGGAACCCTATCCTGCTTCGATCGGAGCTTGATTCTCTGGTGAAACTTTATGCTCCCGTGCAAGTATCCTCACCCAAACAGGAACCCATTATGCAGGAAAAAACCGATCATTTATCCGGTTATATATTGCCGGCTTTGGGAGTTATTTTCCTGCTGCTGGGATGGATACTGGTTTCGTTTTACCGTCATCAGCGGAAGATTAGTCGTGCCATGGGTGTCCTGCCTCAAAGAATGGAGAGGACGGTCATTTCCGCGTTGCCTGCCAAGGAGAAAAATAACCGGGGAAAAATTACGGTTCAGTCGCTGGAAGCAAAGATCGGCCAGCTGGATGCCGATTTACTCAGACTGTCAAAGGAAAATGAAGGATTGAACCGGGTATTGAAAGAATACAACGGGATCCGGCAGGAGTATGAATCGCTCCGGCGAGGGTTGCGGAAAGTTTATAAAGTAAAGAATTACCCGGGGTATGATAAAACAAAAGATGATGGGGAAGCAATCCAGGGCGTGTTGGAGACGGAAAACTCCGTGGCGAATTATGCGTATGAAAAATTCCTGAAGCCGATCTTGCTGATCACGGATGCGAACAAGAATAATCCTGCAAAAATGACGGCTGCCGACAGGGACCGGTTACTGGATCTGCTTATCTCCCTGTCCCTGCTCTATATCGAATACCTGTACCTGCGGGTAAGTGATTTGTCGATCGGCGGTAATATGGTAGAAAGAATACAGGCAATTGCCAGGGGAAAGGGTCCGGATCCTTCCTTATTAAAAAGGCTCGATACCGAATTCGGCAGCAGGGCACTGGTGATCCGGATGGCGCTGAATAAAACAACGTTGCAGCATCTTTCTTACCCCGTATTTGATGAAACTGACCTGAACCATCAATAACCCTTTTCATGCTGCAATTCCTGACCAGTTTGACATTTCTTTTTGCCTTTGCAATAACCGTAATGGTATGGCATGGGATCGTCTACTACAGGAGTTTTGCCAGGAACGGGCACCTGAAACGAAACTTTCCATGGGTGTTCCTTTCGATCACTGTCGCCTGCTTTTCTTTCCTGTACTGGAATATTCATGCCCCGCTCCGCCTGCAAACATTCAGCAACCTCGATCATCATTTCATACGACATGATGGCTTCCTGGTGGATCGGCGGATCGAACTCGGGAAAACCGATACCATCAATTACCCGGGAAATGCTTTTAGCCGTTTTACACTTACCAGGGAGAATCAGCAACTGAATGTATCGTCTGCTTATTCGGAAGAGCCATTTTACATTTCTTCCGGGTCATCTTTCCGGCTTTTGTCGGCAGTATATCCTGCGAGCGGGCATTCAATTTTTTTCCGCTGCGGGGCGACTCCGGTAAGTTTAACGACAAAAAATGATCGCAGCTTTGAATTGCATATCGGCGACACAGTTTTTATCAAAACCGGTAAATCGATCCATTACGGGCTAAGCGGTTGGAATATTTTCAGGGATGACAGCACTTTCATCAATTCACCCTGGTACACGAATGAGTAATTAATAAA
>CAYSIU010000189.1:0-5805 GCA_964431095.1 uncultured Chitinophaga sp.
AATGTTCCAAACCTTTAAAATTTTTCTGAACATCTATGATGGCATAAAAATTCCCGCCATAAGCCACATCGAATATTAATTCCCCTAATTCAGGACAATCTGCAGTCAACCCCACTGAATGAAGAAAAGAAGGAACATTGGTGAATTTAACACTATCAACCTTGAATGATCGCTTCCCTCCTCCTGTCTCCTGTTTCCTGCTTGCCTTGTATTCTACATGGACAAGACCCGCCGGCGTTTCCATCCTCACCCTACCATCAACTTTTGGCCGGATCAACCCTTCTTCAATACCGATCGTGATCGTGCCGATGGTGCCATGTCCGCACATGGGCAGGCAGCCGCTGGTTTCAATAAATAAAACGGCCACATCATTTTGTGGATCATGCGGCGGGTAAAGAATGCTCCCGCTCATCATATCATGACCACGGGGTTCAAACATCAGCCCGGTCCTTATCCAGTCGTATTCTCTTAGAAAGTGTTGCCGTTTCTCGCTCATATTCTTCCCCAGTAAGAGGGGACCGCCTTCTTTTACCAGCCTTACCGGGTTGCCACAGGTATGGGCGTCGATGCATGAAAAGATGTGATGGGACATAGATCCGTTTCAAAGATGCAAGTTACTGGATAATCGATACCGGGTAGCCTATAACATCCCCTTCCCATATCCTCTTCTTTTGTAATTTTGCCTCAACCCATTTTATATGGAGACCTATGGAAAAATACTCCTGATCGCCATGCCTTCCTTCCTGTTCCTGGTACTGTTTGAAAAATGGTACGGTTGGTACAGGAAGAAAGATACTTTCCGGAACATGGATATGATCAGCAGCCTTAGCAGCGGCGTCACCAATGTAACAAAGGATGTGCTGGGGCTGAGTGTTTCCATTATTGCGTATAGCTGGCTGGTCCGGCATATCGCCATCTATCATATCAAAACCACCTGGCTTACTTATCTTGTTGCCTTTCTCTGCATTGATTTCGCAGGTTACTGGGTGCACCGCTGGAGTCATCATATCAATGTTTTTTGGAACCTGCATATTATCCATCACAGCAGCGAGGAATTCAATCTGGCCTGCGCTCTTCGCCAAAGCATTTCCATGTTCGTCAATCCCTTTTCGTTCCTGCTTATCCCTGCTGCCCTGCTGGGTGTACCGAATGCTGTTATCGCCACCGTGGGACCCCTGCACTTGTTTGCCCAGTTCTGGTACCATACCCAGCATATCAATAAAATGGGGTTCCTGGAAAAGATCATTGTTACGCCTTCGCATCACCGGGTGCATCATGCCATCAACAAGCAATACCTGGATAAGAATCTAAGCCAGATCCTGATCATTTGGGATAAATTGTTTGGCACTTTCCAGCCTGAAATGAAAGAAGTACCGCCGGTTTATGGTATTACGCGACCTGTGAGGACCTGGAACCCTGTCAAAATAAATTTTCAGCATCTATGGCTGATGACAAAAGATGCCTGGCGGACCAATAACTGGAAAGACAAACTGTTTCTTTGGTTCCGGCCTACCGGTTATAGACCAGCGGATGTGGTCAATAAATTCCCGGTTTATAAAATAGAAGACGTATATCATTTCGAGAAATATGATACCAAAACATCTACTCTGCTCAATGTATGGTCATGGGTACAATTGATGATGATCCTTTTTTTCATCAGTTACCTGTTTGGCAATATTGCCTACATCAATAACCTCAACGGAACCTATATCTTTTGGTACGGCGGGGTTGTGTTCCTTAGCGTTTATTTACTTACAGAATTTATGGACAGGAATCCCCGGGCCATTTTCTGGGAAGGATTGAGAAGCGGATCGGGACTTATATTCCTGTTCATGCAAGAGAACTGGTTCGGCAGCATCACTTATTTACCTTCGATCAGTTATATCCTTGGCGGCTATTTCATACTCTCCATCATCATAACCGGCTGGTTTGTCATCAAACACAGGAAAGAGGATGCCGGAGTTGTGATTGCCTGAAATCTTTTTATAAGCACTTTGTCTGGTAAGAATCCGGAATGTAAAGCCAAAGGCCGGCTGAAATAACCGTTCATCCCAATTTTTTCGACCCTATGCAACATTTCACCGAAACGGTTTACTTTAAATAAAACCGGTTGTCTGACGATCGATGCCCTGATACCGACTGCTGACGTCCTCGTACGCCAGTGTATAGAAGGGGATGGCTCTGCCTACAGGGCATTGTATACCCGGTATTCGAAAGCCATGTTCAATACAGCCCTGCGGATCGTCAATAAAGCAGCCGATGCAGAGGACATTTTGCAGGAGTCATTTACCGACGCTTTTATGCAGCTCCGGTCGTTTGAACATAAATCAACTTTCGGGGCCTGGTTAAAACAGATCGTGGTATACAAAAGCATCGCGTTCATGAAGAAACGCCGGCTCAGCCTGGTCGACATGGAATTGGCAGCAGACCTGGTGGAAAATGAACAGGAGATCGATGAATCAGAAGTCTGGTATACAGTGGACCTGATCCGTGAGCAAATGAAACAATTACCGGACGGCTATAGAACCGTTTTGTCACTGTATTTATTCGAAGGATATGATCATGAAGAAATCGCCCGGATTCTGCATGTGGCACAATCCACGGTGAGGACACAATACATCAGGGCCAGGCAAAAATTACTGAATCTTTTAAAAAAGGGAGAAGTCTATGAGCAATGAATTTGAAAAATTCGTCCGTCAAAAACGCGACGAATTCGATGAGGCTCTTCCATCCGAAAATGTATGGGAGCATATCGAACAATCCTTCCCTGCCGGTAAAAGGGCCAAACTTTTTTCAATGAGGGATATCTACAAATGGAGCGCAGCGGCGGCCGTCCTGTTCATTGTGCTCACCTCGGTATATTTTTTATTTATTCGAAAGAATAGCCATGAAGGATCCAAAACCAACAGCTCGGTCGTTACGGTAAGCCCCAACAATAACGAAGGCATGACTCCGGATCATGCTGCTGAGATCAATGCGGCTTACCGTTCGATCGGGGAACAGAAAACGGTATTGAGGTCTTCCCTGAGCAGGCAGCCCGAACTATACCAGCAATTTGAGAACGACCTCGCTACACTCGACAGTGTGTATCAATCATTGAAAAAACAAATGGAGCACAGTCCTAACCGTGACCTGATCGTGGAAGCCATGATCCAGAACCTCCGGCTGCAGGCGGAATTGCTGTCACGGCAACTGATGATCTCCGATCAAATCAACAACAATCAAAAAAAACAAAGCCATGAAAAAGAGATTTAACCTGTTACTTCCAATTTTCTTTTTAGTGACCAGCTTCGCTTCACAGGCACAGCAGGAGGACCATCAAAAACATGAGAGAAAAAAATATGCCAATGTGAAGCAAAAGGATATCTCCAAAACCTATCCCGCCCCGGGGAACAGCCTGTCGGTGGTAAATGGTTTCGGTGATGTAAAGGTGACTACCTGGGACAAGAACGAGATCAAAGTGGATATTCACATCGAGGTAAGTTCCGACAATAAAGACCTGGCGGAACAAATTTTTGACAAGATTAGCGTAACCGATAACCAGGAGGGGAATAAAGTCAGTTTTAAGACTGAGAATAAAGGTTCCGATAAAACAGACTGTAAGGACTGCCATAGCAGCATGAGCATCGACTATACGATCCAGATGCCCGCTAACAATACACTGTCCATCCAGAATTCTTTCGGGGATATCGTGGTACCCGATTACAATGGGGCTATTTCGCTCGACAGCAAATTCGGCTCGCTTACCGCAGGCAAACTGCAAAAAACAGATGAACTGAACGTGGAATTCGGGAATGCCGATATCAAGAGCGTGTCGAATGTGGATGCCAAATTTAAATTCTCCAGCATCAATATTGACCAGCTTGGCGGAAATAATAAGATCTACCTGGAATTCTGCGGTTTCACCAAACTGAACCTGGCAAGCGACCTTACTGGACTTGACATGAAGGAATCCTACAGCACGGTCAATCTTCGCCCGGCGGCAGGGTTGACGGCGAGCTACCACATCAGCACAAATTTTGGCTCGGTCGTAGACCGTTCCAATATCGGGATCAAGCGCACGGATAAGGAACCAGATTTCGGGCCTGATTTCAACAGGGAATATGAAGGTGGTTCAGGATCCGTAAAAATCGAAGCAAAATCCAGTTTTGGCAAGATCATCATTGGAGAAGCCACCGCGGATGATATGAAGGAAATCAACGATCATAAAAGAAAAGTAACCAGGGTGTAGCTGGAAGCAGGAAGTCCGGAAGAAAAGGAATAATGTTATTGAACTTAATTTCTGTCTTTCGGACTTTCAACCTCGCCTACCTGCCCGCCTGCCAACCTTCGCAACAACCAACCACTGATTTTCCCTATCCGGGAATTTCTTACTCTGCGTGCCCTGTTCTACTGCATTTTTAAAATACCCAGCAACACGGATAAGTAAATAAGCAGATTTGCATAATTTTCGGTATGACTGGGTGCTTTAAAAACCAATGGGGTCTCCCCTCACTATTCCTCCTTGTCCTTTTTTTTACCGGACGGATATCTGCACAGCCGCTCCAGGCCAGATCCGGGCCCCTGCTCATGAGAGACACAAACAGTACCGAAGAGGTTTTTTTCAGGATCAGGGATGTAAATCGCTTTAACGAGGATTCTGCTTTTGTTGTGATCGATGCAGGCAGGACCGATGGAATATTTGAGGGCTCCACCGGTTATGTGTATCTGACTTCTGTGGCCAGCAAAAGCACGGACAGGCAATCATCAGTTTATGTGGGTTCCGCCAGTGTTCACCTCCTGCGAGACAGTGTCTCAAGAGTATCGGTACAATTTTTTAAAAAATATAAACAGGAAAAAATCCTTCCTGGTGACCTGGTTGTCCTTTATGTACACCCTGTCCTTGGTGCCAGTGATAATATTTTCAATTACCTGGCACAACTGGATATTGTTTTTTATGACAACAGCAATAAACCGATCCACAGCCGGGAAGAAATACTGGCGAATACGGACCCCGGTTTTGGTCAGCGTTTCAATAAAGAATACACGGATGAAATTCACAACTTTTACAGCGACCTGTTGAAATACAAGGATTCAAGCTTTACCACATCTTATAAGAAAGGACCTTTCCAGGGTTTGACGATGCAGGAAGTATTCAAAAACACTACTGAATATGACCTTTATTGCTTCTTCCATTTTGTAAAAAACTACCCGGGTAAATACATGGGAAATGCCTGGAAGATCAATGAAACCTATGCAACCTGGGTGCTGAACAATGCTCCGCTGGGGGAGCATAACCGGGACTGGCTCCTGCCCATCATCGAACAAATAGCACCCGGGGAATTAGAAAATTTCGCCCGCAAGACGAGGTTTTATATCAAGAATGATACATTGATGCAGTGGACCGCCAGGGTGAACGAACTGAGTCAGTCCGGGAAAAAAGAAGACGCAGCTTCGCTTTGCGATAAGTTGATACGGGTAGCACAGTTATTGGGTGACCGGGAAGCTGAACATGAATTTTATTATACCCGTTCTTTCCTGACCGATGCCCTGGGAAATAAGAAACAGGCACTCGAGGAAGCCCTGAAAGCCTATAATTCCAATAAAACGAATATCAACTACGGTTACCAGCTGGCTAGCCTCTATGGAAAAAATGATCAATTTGAAAATTGTTTCAAGACCTACGACGATCTGTTGAAGAAGATGCCTGGCAATGTCAACATATTGGGCAATTATGGCTGGTACAAGATCGTGGCGGGCCAGGTGGATGAAGCTATTCCCTATTGCAGGGCTGCCTATTTTGGCGATTCACTGAGTATTGCTTTT
>CAYSIU010000190.1:0-5793 GCA_964431095.1 uncultured Chitinophaga sp.
CTTATGGACAAATTAAGAATTAAAGGAGGTCATCGCCTCCAAGGACAGATCCGCATCAATGGGGCAAAAAACTCCGCTTTACCGGCGATGGCCGAATCGCTGCTTACCGCGGATGAGGTCATTCTACAAAATTTACCATTTGTGAAAAAGTAAACAGGAACAGAGAAGATAGAGTGAATGGAAAAGACTGGCCCCTGTATGCAGAAAGCATGATTGGGTATAAACGTCTGACCAATGTGCAGGACTGCGTACTGGATGTTATTAATAGAAATGTGGAAGGCGACCTGATTGAAACCGGTGTAAGGCGAGGGGGTACGGTGATCTTTATGCGGGCCATTTTAAAGGCCTGTGAGGTAACCGACAGGATTGTGTGGGCAGCAGATTCATTTGAAGGGTTACCGGAGCCCAATGTTGAAAAATATGCGGCCGATAAAGAGGTTATATTTCATCAATATCATGAACTGCGTGTTTCGCTCGATACTGTCAGGGAAAATTTTAAAAAATACGGGTTACTCGATGACCAGGTGCAGTTTTTAAAGGGCTGGTTCCGCGACACATTACCGGTAGCCCCCATAAAGAAATTAGCCGTGTTAAGGCTGGATGGAGACATGTATGAATCGACAATGGATGCACTGGTTTATTTGTACCCGAAATTATCTCCCGGTGGTTATGTTATTGTCGACGACTGGGGAGTAGTAGACGCCTGCAGACTGGCCGTTATGGATTATCGCACCAAAAACAATATAACAGAGGATATCATACCCATTGATTCGGATGGAATCTATTGGAAGAAAAATTAAATTCTATCAGCGTGATTATCGCTTTTGCCACCTGCAGCAATAATTTCCTGGCACAGGCAAAAACAACGTTCCAATCACTGGCGGTTCATCACCCGGAGATCAGGAACTTTTTATTTATCGTGGACAACCCGGATGATTCCATCGATTATTCATTTTTGGAGCCTTCCCAGGTCATCTTCCTGAATAATACCATCGCAAAGGGTTTCGGGGAAATGCTGGCACGTTATGATATCCTGGAATTGAATACTGCGGTAAGACCCTATATTTTTCATTATTTGCATGAAAAGCATCCGGAAGCGCAGAAAATTCTTTACCTCGATCCTGATGTAGTCGTATATGGGAAACTCGACGAGGCAATAGAAATATTGGATAGCCATGACATTCTTATCACTCCTCATTTTTTAACTCCTCTGCCGATCGATGGGTATAAACCTTTTGAGAACCTTGCTCTGAATTATGGCACCTATAACATGGGCTTTTTCGGGTTGCGGATGGGAACTGCCAATACGGGAAAATTCCTGGACTGGTGGACAGAACGAACCACTTTGTTTGGACATATCGACCCCGCCAATGGATATTTTACAGATCAGATATGGTTTAATCTGGCCCCGGTTTTTTTTGAAAAAGTTCATACATTCATGCATCCGGGGTATAATATGGCAGCCTGGAACCTCCATGAGAGGTATATCAGTTCTTATACGGATAATGGAGGGGTAATGTTGCGATCGGGTCATCCACTCATCATTTATCATTTCAGTTCGTGGAATTATCGATTTCCGGATGAACTTTCCCGGGTCTATACCCGCTTTGGTTTTGAGAAGCGGCCCGACCTGGTAAAACTTTACAGGGATTATTACGAAATATTGAAGACGAATAAAATTGAGTTATTCCAGGATCTGGCCTGCACGCTGCCCTTTAATAAGAAAACGGTAAAACGCAGCCGCGTAAAAAAAGTGCTGACCCCCGGGGTAAACCTGATGAGAACTATCTGGAGGAAGATCTGATGAAAAAAAGGATTTATATAGCCGGTGGTGGCGGAATGCTGGGCGAAGCATTCTACCGGCAGTTCCATATGGATTTTAATCTTCACGTTACCGATATCGATGTCAATGAAAGCTGGATCAGTAATCTTGATTTCCGTGATTTCAATGCATATAGGAGCGATGTTCTTTCTTACCAGCCCGATTACCTGTTTCACCTGGGTGCTTTTACAGATCTTGAGTATTGCGAAGAAAATATCAGGGAAACGTACCGGACCAATACACTTTCTGTCAGAGGTGCGGTGCATATTTCAAACGAGCTCAATATCCCGCTTTTATACATCAGCACGGCAGGCATCTTCGATGGAAGGAAAGATAGTTATGATGATTGGGATCAACCCAACCCATTAGGTCATTATGCAAGGTCCAAATGGCTTGGGGAAAGAATTGTGCTGGAAAACAAACAACAACACCTGGTTTGCCGGGCGGGCTGGATGATGGGAGGCGGACCGCAAAAGGATAAGAAATTCGTAGGTAAGATCATGAGGCAGATACTGGATGGAAGAAAAGAACTGAATATTGTCAATGATAAATTCGGAACTCCTACTTATACCCATGATTTTGCAAACAATGTGAAAGCCCTGCTCCGGGAAGAAAGCTGGGGATTATATAATATGGCATGTGCCGATCAGACATCAAGGATGGAAGTTACCAGGGAAATCCTGAAGATCATAGGAAAGGAAAATGAAATTCATCTCGTGGAAGTCAATTCTGATTTTTTCAGGGAGGAATATTTTGCCCCGCGCCCGGCTTCCGAAAAACTCAATAATGCCCACCTGGATCAATTGGGCATGAACCTGATGAGAGACTGGAGATTTTGCCTTAAGGAGTATATCACGCATTATTATGTAGCAAGTTTGGTTTAAAGGTAGATTAGCTGAATGGCGAGGCTGAGTGTGATTATCACAACATATAACAGGCATCAATTGCTTCCGCGGGCTATCAGGAGTGTAAAGGAATGCGGGATAGATGCTGAGATCATAGTAGTGGATGATGCTTCTACAGATCTTACCCATGAATATTGCAGAACGACCAATGGAATCACCTATATCAGGCAGGAAAAGAATCGTGGAACTGCAGCAGCCAGAAATGCCGGGATTAAAAAATCTACGTCAGCCTATATCTCTTTTCTTGATGATGATGATTGGCGCTTACCCGGAACTTTTGAAAAACAGCTTTCTATCCTGGAAAACAACACATCCTGCGGCCTGGTGTATGGAAAAGTTTTTTATTCCAACCAGCAAAATGAACTAACCGGGGAATCCAACCTTCTCAAACCCGTACACCAGGGTGATGTCATGATCCAATTATTACGAAGAAATTTTATCACGCTATCCACTGTTGTCATACGAAAGGAATGTTTTAACAGAGTGGGTCTGTTTGACAGCTCCCCTGAAATGCTGGGTCTGGAAGATTGGGATATGTGGTTGAGGCTATCGGAGCACTATTCGGTGATGGCGGTGAATGAACCGGTAGCTGTTTACCGGAAACCCGAGTTCGGGTCCGGGCAATGGTATTCAGACATTGGAAGACAATTTAGTAAAGCGGCAAGTGCCTACAAAGAAAAATGGTTTCAAATGCCGGGGGTTCGGGCAAAATTGGGAAACAGGTTTCGCGCAACACGTAACCTGATCCTGTTCGAGTTATCTGATATTATTACCTATGGAGCGCTCAACAATTCAAAAAACCTGAAAGAGAAGAGCGCAAGACTGATGGATGCCGTGAAATGTCGCCCCCGAAACCTGGTCAGTTTACGATTTTATAAAGCAATTGGAAAAGCGCTGCTTCATTCGAAGTAATTCATTCCGGCCACTCCAAGGGATACTTTTCATTTATATATAGGGATTAAAATAGTTTTATAAAATCAACCGGGTCTCAAACTACTACAACTTGTTTTATGAGTACAGAATATATTATTGAGCGGCAACACCGGTTTTCGCTCGGTTTGAAAGAACTGATCCGCTACCGCGAGTTGTTTTATTTTTTTACCTGGCGGGATATAAAGGTAAAATACAAACAGGCGGCGCTGGGTTTTCTCTGGGCCATCCTGCAGCCCCTGGCGATGATGCTGATTTTTACGCTTATTTTCAGCCATGGATTAAAGGCATCCAGCGAGGGGATCCCTTATCCCGTATTTGTCCTGTCAGGACTGATCATCTGGAATATTTTCAGCACCGGCCTGCTGAACAGTGCCAATAGCATGGTGACAAATGCGAATATCATCAGGAAAATATATTTCCCCCGACTGATTATACCGATGTCGGCGATCCTCACAAGCCTTTTCGATTTTTGCTTTGCCCTCCTTATTTATATCGGGGTGCTTTTTTTTTACCACCAGCCCGTAGATGGTTGGAAACTTTTGTATTGCCTGCCGTTAAGTATATTCTTAACCGTGATCACCACCCTGGGTTTGGGGACTTTTTTGGCTGCATGGAATGTAAAGTACCGGGATTTTCAGTATATCATTCCTTTCATGATCCAGTTCCTCCTGTTCGTCAACCCGGTAGTGTACAGCAGTAAAATATTCGAACACGGTGCACTGACCTGGATCATGAAGCTGAACCCGCTGGCCAATGCGATCAATCTTTCCCGAGGTGCTTTTACCGGGAACCCCGTAGACTGGGTAAGTGTTTTATACGGATTTGCGGTGGCATTGATTCTTTTCATCACCGGGATTTATACATTCAGAAAAACAGAATCTTATTTTGCGGACCTGGCATAGTCGGTTATGAAACCTATCCTGGAAATTGAGCATATCATAAAAGAATTTATGATCGGGGTTAAGCAAGAAAGATATCTTTCGTTAAGAGATGTCCTGAGCAACTCTTTCAAAAAAATCGGGCGATCATCATCCCAAAAATTCAGGGCATTGGATGATGTGAGCTTCGAGGTGATGCCCGGCGACAGCGTGGGGATCATCGGGCGAAATGGGGCAGGGAAAACCACACTGCTGAAAATACTTTCTAAGATTACCCCCCCGACCCAGGGACGCATTGTCTGTCGCGGCCGTGTCGCATCGCTGCTGGAAGTGGGAACCGGGTTTCATATGGAGTTGACCGGCAGGGAAAATATTTATATGAACGGAAGCATCCTCGGCATGCGAAAAGCGGAAATTGATAAACATTTTGATGCCATTGTCGACTTCAGCGGGGTAGAACAATTTCTTGATACACCCCTGAAACGATACAGCAGCGGTATGCAATTGCGATTGGCTTTTGCGGTGGCCGCACATCTCGAACCGGAAATACTCATCATTGATGAAGTGCTGGCAGTGGGCGATGCAGCGTTCCAGAAAAAATGCCTGGGGAAGATGGACGAAGTGAGCAAAAGCGGTAGAACCGTGTTATTTGTGAGCCACCATATGGGCACCATCGCGCAACTGTGCCGGAAAGTGTTAATCCTGAACAAAGGCAAAAAGCTGGAATAAACCGACAACACGATAAACGGGATCGAGCAATAACTGAATAAAAGCACTACCGATTTTGAAAACGAAAACCCGGGAAATAAAGTCGCCGCGGTGAAAAACATAGCCCTTTTGAATTCGGAGGGGGAACATATCAGCGATTTTACCAATAAGGATGAAATTATTATTGATTTTGAGCTTGTCTACGATAAACTGCAGCCCAATACCTCCCTGTTTGTTTCGGTTTTGAACCAGTTTAAAATGCCCGTTTTTTCTGAAGAAAAGGTTATTACCTGTAATAAAATGCGTTTAAAAATAATGCCAGAGTTCCTGGTCCAGGGTTCTTATTCCTTACTGGTCATTGTTCATTTGGTACCCAGCGATGAATATTACCGGGCAGAAGATATCTGTTCATTCAATGTAACCGATACCGATTCAAAAATGATCGTTTACAATAATTATAACTATAACTACGGTAGTGTATTTGGAAAAACACAGTGGTATTAAAAAACAGAGGGACACATGAACCGACTGCGGGAATACTTTGATG
>CAYSIU010000191.1:0-1796 GCA_964431095.1 uncultured Chitinophaga sp.
GATTTTTTGGTAGTGCAAAGAGCAATGATCGCAAAAAACATGAATGCAGCACAACGTACTCCTATCATCGCAGCCATACCTAAAATGATGATGCCCCTGATCGTGGTATTGCCTGGCATTATAGCCATCGCCTTAATGCAACCTGCCTTGCAGTCAAGAGGGTATCATATTCCAACCGATAGCAATGGAGGCGTGAATTATACCATGACACTTCCTTCACTCATTGCTCATTATTACCCAAGTGGATTATTAGGTGTTGGTATTACAGCCCTCCTCGCTTCCTTTATGAGTGGTATGGCGGGAAATGTGACAGCTTTTAATGCTGTCTTTACATACGACATTTACCAGTCTTATATCGCAAAAAACAAACCAGACCAGCATTACCTGCGTGTAGGGAAATTAGTGACCGTTGCAGGAATATTAATTTCCATTGGCACAGCTTATATAGCCAAGAGCTTTAATAACATTAACGATTTCCTGCAACTGGTATTCAGCTTTGTAAACGGTCCGTTATTCGCTACTTTTTTATTGGGAATGTTCTGGAAGAGAACAACTGGGCATGGCGCTTTCTGGGGTCTTGCTGCAGGTACTGCGGCGGCAGCTTTAACACACGGACTTACTATTGCAGAAGGGAAAGGAGGGTGGATAAGTCCTGCATACGAAATTCGAAGTGGTATGGGGCAGGCATTTATTGTAGCTTGCGTATCTTGGATAGCAAATTTTTTTACCACTATTGTAGTAAGCCTATTCACAAAGCCCAAACCTGATTCTGCCTTAAAAGGGCTAGTATATTCGCTTACTGAAAAAACCAAGTACCAGCAGGATAAATGGTACTTGAAAGTGATTCCTCTTGGAATATTCCTTTTAGTGATTACAATTATATTAAACATCATTTTCTTTTAATATTACACTCTATGTATAAGCGATTTACTGAATTGAATTTTGTAATAGGTCTCTTCTTCTTTATCGTCTCCTTAATCCTGCTGATCGGTTATTATGTGGCAATAGAGTTATCCTCAGATATAAATTTATATACAGGCATTGTATTCCTGGTCTTTGGTCTTGTAATGATCTTATATAAAACTAACAAAGGGAAACATCTTCCCCCGGGTACAAAAAGCTGACAAGTAGTATTTTACTATTGACAATAAAAAAGGGAATTCTCAAGATATTCTCGAAAATTCCCTTTTAGTAGCGGGATCGGGAGTTGAACCCGAGACCTTTGGGTTATGAATCCAACGCTCTTACCAACTGAGCTATCCCGCCGTTCGGGCCGCAAAAATAAAGATTTAACCTAAAAGGATACCCAAATAATAAATGCGAGCTTATCGTTTGGCAGGATCTCATTCACCAATAAAAAACCTCCCCACCAAAATGTGGGGAGGCTAATCCTAAACCGTCCTTAGTTATAGTCCTTTAATCCTTAATCAGTTTTTTGCAATATCAAATTTCCTGAAGATGGACCTCACACTATTTTGAATTTCTTTGGAGGTGAGGTTCTGGCTATTCACTTCATCAGTTGTCCATCCCTGCCAGACCGTTTTATTGGTCCTTGCATCGATCATTGTAATCGTCACTGTGCCTTCCCGGATAGGCCGTTGATCATGCTCATATCCCATGAACTCTGATGGGTAATAGATCGTCGCATAACGCCTTGTGTAAGGGTTGTAAACGAGCCGCGAATAGGGGTTCGAATACACCGGACTGCTGTTGTCTTTTACTGATCTTTCTACCAGTACATCATAAGTTAGCAGAATATCTGGCCCGATTTTCGATTCTGTCAACCCGCCAGTTTT
>CAYSIU010000191.1:1806-5779 GCA_964431095.1 uncultured Chitinophaga sp.
TTCAATGTTGACCGCCTCTTTTATCTTTTGTTCGGTCAGGTCATTGGTCCTGTCATTTTTGCCCAAGCCCTCTTTATCGATCCAGGCAAACGTTCTATACCGACTGAAATCGGCTCTGTCGTCTTTTTCTACGTGAGCTGTGGAGGCACAACCTGCCAGCAGGAAGACGAAACCCAAACATCTACTCCACAGTTTCCAATCCTTCGTCATATTTCCTCCTTTTGTTTAATAATCAACCGCACAATTATAAACGTCAAAAACTGTGCGGAGTTTATTAAAAAGTTGTGAAAAAATGGGAGGAATGTCAGGAACCTGTCAGGGTAGTCCCGTTTCATAATGTTGCTCAGGGATTTCCACGTCAGTGAGCCCTTTTTTGAGCAACCGCTGTCGAAAATCTTTCTGTACCTCGTATTCCCCATGTACCAGGAACAATTTTTTTACCTGTTTCAGGTCCTGGCAGGCCAGCCATTGGGAGAGATCCTCATAATCTCCGTGAGCACTCATGCTGCGGATTGCCCCGATCTCGGCATTTACTTCATGCTTAACGCCATAGATGCCTACCTCTTTTTCACCCGCCATCAATCGCCCCCCCAGGGAATGAGGTTCGCAATAGCCGGTAAAGAGGATCGTGTTTTTGCTATTCTCAATATTATTACTGATATGGTGCTTCACCCGCCCTGCATCGGCCATGCCCGAGGCCGAAATAATGACCAGCGGACCATTCAGAAAATTGAGCTGCTTGGATTGATCCACCGTTTGTACGTATTGCAGGCCTTTAAAAGAAAATGGATCAGCGTCCTTCTGCATAATCTTTTGAATCGTCTTATTGAAGTATTGCGGGTACCGTTTTACGATCTCCGTAGCCTGGATACTCAGGGGACTGTCCACATAATAATCCAGTTCGGGTAAGCGGTTTTCCAGTTCCAGCTCATTCAAGGCATAGAGAAGCTCCTGCGTCCTGCCCACGCTGAATGCCGGCATGATCAGTTTTCCTTTTTTCTGCAAACAGGCTTTCTCGATCCAGCGCAGCAACATGTCGGGAGTAGTGACATTGTTATCATGCAGGCTATTGCCATAAGTAGATTCCAATAATATATAATCCGCTTGCGGAAATGTTTCAGGCGATCGTAAGATCACATCTCGGTAACGACACACATAACGGCTGAAAGTAATACGCGTCTCTTTGCCGTTCTCGTTTATTTTCAAATGCACACAGGCGCTCCCGATAATATGGCCTGCGTCGGTCTTAATTCCCTGTACCCCAACGGTAACCGCAAACCATCTTCCAAAGCCCTGCACTTTGAAATTCTCCATGGCTTTGGCCGCATCATCCACCGTGTAGAGGGGTTTCTCATACGTGGTCCCATCGACGGCTTTGCGTTTATTCATGTATTTGATCTCATCTTCCTGTATCTCGGCCGAATCTTTCAGCAATACGGTGCTGAGGTCTTTAGTGGCCGGTGTACAAAATATTTTGCCGCTGAACCCTTCCGACACCAGCCGGGGAATCAGACCACTATGATCAATATGGGCATGCGAAAGTATCATGACGCTGACCTCCTGCGGATCAAAACCAAAACTTCGGTTGAGGAGGTCCGTGTCATCTCCCAAACCCTGGAACATACCACAATCGAGGAGGATTTTTTTCCCATTCTTCAGTGTCAACAGGTGCTTAGAGCCCGTTACGGTTCTTGCCGCGCCGTGGAATGCAATCTTCATATTGATGCTTAATTAGATAATTTGCTAATGGGCTGGTTTTTTTGTTTTAAAAGACCATGTAATGTAAAACTCAGCCACGATATCTCCTTCCTTATTTTTCCCGATTGACTTTGCATTAACAATCCTCGCTTCGCCACTGCTGATCGTTTCTGCCACTGCCTTGCGGAACAGTTCTCCATCCTCACAAACAAAATGGGTCCTACCGGTGGCTTTCTTAAAATATTGCGACTCTACTTTTACAACCAGCATCGAAACAGGTGGATCGGACTGGTAAACATTTGCCATTGCCAGGGAGCCGGTACTCATTTCGGCCGCCATGCTGAGACAGGCAAAATAGGTGGAACGAAAGGGATTCTTTGAAAACCATTTATAGGGAACGGTCACCCGGCAACGATTTTCATCCATTTCCCTAACCCTCACTCCCGCAAAATAAGCAGCCGGCAGTTTAGAAAATAAAAACAACCTAAACAGGAGCGGATGTTTCATTCGCTTTATAAAAGCCTGTGCATTGGTATTCATTAATGTTCTTTATACTGCGACGGATCCAGGGCTAAGGGGGTCCAGCCCTGGAAAAATTCGACCACTTTGGACTTATTATAGCTTTTTCCTTCTTCCAGGTATTCTGAATTCTGGGTATGTACCAGGGTGCCATTCCCATCCAGAATCAGGAAAACCGGGAAGCCAAACCTCTGTGGGAACCTGTATTTAGCCAGCAAGGCTGCATTGTAGTTTTCTTTACTGTAGTTCAGGTGATATACAATGTAATTGGCCTGCACCAGCGAGTCGATCGATTGATCAGTAGTTATAAAGTCATTGAACCTGGCACACCAGATGCACCAGTTGCCGCCGATCTGTATGAAAACATGTTTGCCTTTTTCTTTCGCCTCTTTCACTGCGCCTGCAATGCCTTTTTCAGCATTTTCAGTGGGGCTGTACAGTTTGAATTTAGTCATATCCTGGGAAAAAGCAGCTCCTGAAATAAAAGTGAGCAAAATGAACAAAGAGATTTTTTTCATCTGTTTTATTATTAAATCTGTAATGATTTTTGACCTTTCCGCACCGTTTCAATAACTTCCCCGTTAACGCTTCCATGACCCGGGTCCTTTGATGACAAATTCCGGGCTAACGACAATTAAAAATAGGAAGTTCAGCTGAATTGATCTCCGGGTGGTCGCATTACGAATTATTTTTACCTTTTCTGCAACGATTCTAATCAGGAATCGTCAACTTTGAGGGTTAGGATATGACCATTATGAAACAACTATTTCTGCTCTTCTTCCTGATTACGCTGACCACCGCGATCCCTGCACAAAAGGTGACCGGTAAGTTAAAGTTTGAACAGGGTCAGCAACTGGAAATTACTGTCCAGGTAAAAAGCAGCATTGTCCAGCAGGCCATGGGACAGGCCATCGATTTTACAATAGACGCCAACGGGACCCATTCGTATAAGGTTACCAATACGACAGATGACAACAGTACCCTGAACCACCAGGTGCAACGCATTGCTTTTACTTTTGATGGCATGGGTCAGAAAATGAATTTTGATTCCAAACAAGAAAAAGACCTCAATGGCTCTTTTGGAAAACCGGTCAAAGAACTCCTGGAAAAAAAATATGACATGGTGATTGACTCTTCCGGGAAAACACTGATGTGTATCCCGGAAAAAATAGAGCTTTCCTCCTCCGACAACCGGATGGTGATCATCAACAGGATGTTGAAAGATGTATTGGACCTGGTGCAACCTCCGCCCAAGGGGTCCGCCAGTTTTTTCAAAGTATTGCCCGACACGGCAACAGGGAAAGCCCAGCCCTGGACCGACTCTTATACAAATGAAAAAGGCAAATTTGACGCCGCTTACAGCATATCGGATATCAATGACTCAACTATCGTGGTAGATTTTGCCGCAAGTTCGGTGACGATAAGCAAAGCCGAAATGATGGGCAACGAGACCACCACCACCATGAATAACAAATCCACGGGTAAAATTATCCTCGACCGGGTTACCGGCATTCTGAAAGAAAAAACGATCAACACTGAATCCACCGGGAATACGGAAGCCTCATTTGGAACAATGCCCATGACTTCTAAAACTACCACGGTTATAACCGTAAAACCGGTTCAATGAACCAATCTACAAGCTACAGGCTACAAGCTTCAGGCTGCAGGCTTCGGGCCTCAGGTTGCTGGTTTGGGACTCCCGACTAATCTAAACCTGGTTTCGTAAAAGGTCATCTAAATTATCGCGGTGCCGGAT
>CAYSIU010000192.1:0-5767 GCA_964431095.1 uncultured Chitinophaga sp.
GGATCCTTTTCTTTCAGCCAGTCAAACAATTTTTCCCGCTCCACTTTTTCAGAAAATTGTTTGTCCCCGAAATTGGGTTGCTTGTCGATTCTGCTGAATTCATCCACGATGATGATATTCTTAAATGCCTCTTTATTCAGGTAACCGAGCAGGTAACTGCCAATGAAACCGGCAGCGCCAGTAAGTAGTATAGTTGAATTTCGATCCATAATTTTTCCAATAGGTCTTTCCCCGTTCTGCATTTTTCTTCAAAGCTTTGTGATTGTCTCCAGGTCTCACTTTGAGGAGATTCAGAGGGGCCTCAGATCGAGCTGAGGGCCGAGCCGGCTTCTTCTTTCGATAAGTAGTTTTCAAGAGCAGTATCATACAATTCCTTCCACCAGCCAATCGTTCCCCAAAATTCTCCATTCACCATTACCTCGCTGCCCGTCACCACCCCGATCTTTTCAAATGGGAAATCGCCGAGCAAGGACTCGAATTTGCGCATCGCTTCCAGTTCTACCGTGACAATAACCCGGCCCTGCGATTCTCCAAACAGGAATGCGTCTTTCCGGATGCCTGCTTTTGTTTGAATGGAGAAACCCAATTCGCGCTGGAAGCCGCTTTCGCAGAGTGTCACAAATAAACCGCCCTCACTGATGTCATGGGCCGACAGGATGAGCTTCTCACGAATGAGCTCCATGAGTTTTTGCCCGAGCCGGTATTCCTCATCCAGGTTAAAATAAGGTGCAGGGGAGAATGGAATACCATGAATCCTGTGGAGATATTCCGAACCATTGATATCATTCGTCTTAACTCCCAGGAGGTAGATCAAATCTCCCTCTTCTTTATAATCCAGGGTCATTTTATTTTCTATATTTTCCAGCAGACCCACCATTCCGATGGTCGGAGTTGGATAGACCGGGCCCCCGGGGTTCTGATTATAGAAACTCACATTACCGCCGGTGACGGGTGTATCAAATCTCCGGCAGGCTTCACCCATGCCCCTGATCGCATGAACAAACTGGTAATATACTTCGGGATCGTATGGGTTGCCAAAATTCAGACAATTGGTCACTCCCAATGGCTGACCCCCGCTGCAAACAATATTCCGGGCGGCTTCACTCACCGCAATCATCGTTCCTTTATAGGGATCGGCATACACATACCGGCTATTGCAATCCGTAGTCACCGCTATCCCTTTGCTGCTCCCCTTTACGACTATGACGGCAGCATCAGAAGGTTCATTGGTGGATGAATTGACAGTACCCACCGTGCTGTCGTATTGTTGATAGACCCAGCGTTTGGAAGCGATCGAAGGCAATTGAATTATTTTTTCCGCCACTTCTTTCAGGTCAGACGGTACCGGAACCGATCCCGGATCGAATTTTTTTATACCGGCCATGTAAGACGGTTCTTTAAATTCCCTTTCATACTGTGGCGCACCGCCGCCCAGCACCAATTCCACAGCGGGAATGGAAGCTTCCAATATGTCCAGCCGGTAAAAATTCAAGAGCCCGTCATCCGTTACTTCACCGATCACAGCACAGGGAAGGTCCCATTTTTCAAATACCTTTTTTACTTCTGCTTCTCTTCCTTTCTGGGCAACCAGTAACATGCGTTCCTGGCTTTCGCTCAATAATAATTCCCATGCCTGCATGTTTTTCTGTCTTGTTGGGATTTTATCAAGATCAATCCGCATGCCCACTCCGCCTTTTGCACTCATCTCGGAAGTAGAACAAATGATCCCGGCTGCTCCCATATCCTGCATACCGATGATGGCGCCAGTTTGAATCACTTCGAGACAGGCTTCGAGTAATTTCTTTTCCTGGAAAGGATCACCCACCTGCACAGCGGGCAGGTCTTCCACACTTTCTTCCGTAATATTCGCCGATGCAAATGAGGCGCCGCCGATCCCGTCCTTACCGGTGGCACTGCCGATGTATATCACGGGGTTACCGATACCCTTTGCGGTAGCGGATACCGTTTCCCCGATCTTCACGATTCCCACACTCATGGCATTGACAAGCGGGTTGCTGTGATAACATTCATCAAAATAGATCTCTCCGCCAACGGTAGGTACGCCAAAACAATTACCATAGTGGCCGATGCCGTGCACCACCCCTGATAATAAATGCTGTGTTTTATCTTCTTCGATATTCCCGAAGCGAAGTGAATTAAGTGCCGCCACCGGCCGGGCACCCATGGTAAAGATATCCCGGTGAATCCCCCCTACTCCCGTCGCAGCTCCCTGGAAAGGTTCAATAGCGGAAGGATGATTGTGCGATTCGATTTTGAAAACAATGGCAAGACCGTCGCCGATATCCATCAACCCTGCATTTTCCTCACCGGCTTTTACGGGCATGCGGCTGCCTTCCCATGGAAGTGTCTTCAGCCATCGGATCGAATTCTTATAACTGCAACGTTCACTCCACATGCCCGAAAATGCGCAGAGCTCATTGAAAGTAGGGAGGCGGCCCAGTTTTTGAATGATCTGTTCGAATTCTTCCTTTGTCAATCGCAGCTCTTCTGCGGTCTTTACTGTCACTTCCATGGCACAAAACTAATAGATAACAGATAAAAGGAGATAGATGATAGATAATAGTTTGGAACAATGGAGAAGAGAAGCTGCCGGATGCCTGCTACGAAAGCTCCCGATCATTAACGATAATTGCATAACACGCCCCCGTTTTATCTTTTACTTTTTATCTGTCGTCTATTATATCTATTTTGCAGCTCAAACCTTCTGCCTTTGGAATACCTCCTGTTTGTAGCCTACCTGGTATTGTTTGCCTGGGTGGTTACCAAAGTGAGATTTTTTAAAAAAACGGGCCTTAGCCAATCTCAACTCATCATTATTTTCCTGCTGAAGGTAATGGCAGGTATTTTCTATGGATGGATCGGTGTGTATTATGGTGGCCTGGCACAAATGCAGGATACCTGGAGCTTTCACGCCAGCGGCATACAGGAATACCACCTGTTATACAACAACCCGCATGAATACCTCATCAACATTTTCAGGGATCCTTACGAAGGAGGTATCTTCAAATTTTTCGAGAGCAATGCTTCTTACTGGAATGACCTGAAGGGGAACATCCTGATAAAGCTTTTCTCCATTTTCAACATTTTCAGCTTTGGCTACTATTACGTGAACGTAATATTTTACTCCTTTATCACCTTGTTCGGGGCCGTGGCGATCTACCGGGTCATGGATGATGTTTTCCCCGGCAAAAAAATGATCATATTGCTGGCCACCTTCCTGGTCCCCTCTTTTTTATACTGGACCAGCGGGTTACACAGAGAGGGTTTGATCTTCACGGGTATCAGCCTGGTAGTATATAGTATCTATTTTGGAACCAAAGAAAAAAAGTTCGGGATCAGGAGGACCCTGCTGCTGGTCATGGGCCTCTTGCTCTTACTGGTCTTCCGGAATTTTATTATCGTAATCATTATCCCCGCCATCATTGCATGGCTTCTTGCCAATCGCTGGCCCCGGTACAGCCTGGCCATCTTTGGATCGGTCTATCTCCTTTTCATTATCCTGTTCTTCACGGCTCATTATATTGATCCGCGTTTCAACTTCCCGCAAGCGGTGGTGAGCAAACAACAGGAATTTATGCATTTAAAGGGGGGCAACTCCAGCATACCCATAAAAGAACTGGAACCGAATGTGCTCAGTTTCGTCAAAAACACCCCGCAGGCAATCAATCTTTCCACCATCCGGCCTTACCCAAGTGACGTTCGGCATATTCTTTCACTGGCAGCAGCCATCGAGATCGATGCCCTGTTATTCATATTCCTGCTTTTTTTGTTATGGCATCGCAATGGACTTCGTTCCAAAAACCTCATTTACTTCTGTGTATTTTTCTCTTTTTCCGTGTTGTTGACCATTGGTTTTAGTGTCAACAATCTGGGCGCTATCGTCAGATACCGAAGTGTGATCATGCCATTGTTGGTCGTTCCGATGGCGGCAGGATTGGATTGGAAACGTGTTGCCAGTATTTTTTTTAATAACATTAAGAATAAAAATAATATTAAGAATACTGTTTAATCTCTCTGTCGTTCCTTATAATTATCTTCTCCAATCACATTTTTTCCCCAGATTTCTACTAATTCTGTCAAGTTTTTGCCCAAAAATTGGAAGAAATCGCTGAATGCATTTGCTTTGTCAAAAAATAAGAAATGTCACTTCGTTTTAATGCTATTCAGAATCTTTCCCTGAACATCGAGGGAAAAGAAGAAAGTTTTGCCAAGACCTCTGAGATCTTTGGCAGCAATGCTTTTACTCTTAAGACTGCCCGCGAGTTTTTAAGCGATGAAGCTTATAAAAGTATGCAGGCTTCTATAAAAGCCAGCCAGAAAATCGACCGGGCCGTTGCCAACCAGGTCGCCAATGGTATTCGCGCCTGGGCGGAAAGCAAAGGCGTCTCTCATTTTACACATTGGTTCCAACCCCTTACCGGCAGCACTGCGGAAAAACATGATTCGTTCTTTACCATCAAAAGCGATGGTACCCCGATAGAACAATTCGATGGAGATGCGTTGGTTCAGCAGGAACCGGACGCTTCTTCTTTTCCAAGTGGTGGCCTGAGAGCCACTTTTGAAGCAAGGGGTTATACCGCCTGGGATCCTTCTTCTCCTGCTTTCATCATGGAGATTGGCCAGGGAAAGACGTTGTGTATCCCTACCATTTTTGTTTCTTATACCGGCGAATCACTGGACTATAAAGCACCCTTGCTGAAAGCATTGGAAGCACTCAACAGGGCTGCCGTAGATGTCTGCAATTATTTTGATAAGAATATCACCATGGTGAGTGCTACCCTGGGATGGGAACAGGAATATTTTGTCATTGATGAGGGCCTCTACAATGCACGCCCCGACCTGGTGATGACCGGCAGAACCGTATTCGGACATTCTTCTGCCAAGAACCAGCAACTCGAAGATCATTATTTCGGTTCCATCCCGGAACGGGTCTATGCTTTTATGCGCGACTTTGAAAAAGAATCGTATAAGCTGGGTATCCCGCTCCGTACAAGACACAATGAAGTGGCCCCCGCACAATTTGAATGTGCCCCGATCTTTGAAGAAGTGAGTGTTGGAGTGGATCATAATTCCCTGATGATGGATATCATGGATCGGGTGGCGCGCCGTCACAATCTTCGCGTATTGCTGCACGAAAAACCATTTGCAGGCATCAACGGAAGTGGTAAACACAATAACTGGAGTATGGCCACAGATACCGGTGTCAACCTGCTTGCGCCGGGAAAAACTCCCAAGACCAACCTCATGTTCCTTGCCTTTTTTGTGAACACCATCAAGGCGGTACACGATTATGCTGACGTGCTGAGAGCCTCCATCGCTTCCGCACAGAATGATCATCGTCTCGGGGCCAATGAAGCGCCCCCGGCCATAATTTCGGTGTTCATCGGTGACTACCTGACCAAAGTGCTTAAAGAAATAAAAGAACGGGTAACGGAGAAAATGGATGAAACAGATGAAAGCCTGCTGAAGATAGATATTCACAAAAGCATACCCGAACTGTTGCTTGACAATACCGACAGGAACCGAACCTCCCCTTTCGCCTTCACGGGAAATAAATTCGAGTTCCGCGCGGTGGGCTCCTCCGCCAACTGCGCCAATGCGATGACCGCATTGAACTGCATCATGGCAGAGACATTAAAGAATTTCAAGAAGGAAGTCGATAACCTGATCGACAAAGGAGAAAAGAAAGAGATCGCCATTATGCACGTAATAAGGGAATATATTGTGGCCGGTGAGAAAGTTCTGT
>CAYSIU010000193.1:0-5683 GCA_964431095.1 uncultured Chitinophaga sp.
TCATCGTTTAGGGCGTGGACTACCAGGGTATCTAATCCTGTTTGATCCCCACGCTTTCGTGCCTCAGTGTCAATAATAGTGTAGCGAGCTGCCTTCGCAATTGGTGTTCTATGTCATATCTAAGCATTTCACCGCTACATGACATATTCCGCTCACCTCCACTATATTCAAGACAGATAGTATCAATGGCAGTTTCCGGGTTAAGCCCGGAGATTTCACCACTGACTTACCTGCCCACCTACGCACCCTTTAAACCCAGTGAATCCGGATAACGCTTGCACCCTCCGTATTACCGCGGCTGCTGGCACGGAGTTAGCCGGTGCTTATTCATTGAGTACCGTCAGTCACAGTAGAAACCATGATTTTCTTCCCCAATAAAAGAAGTTTACAATCCATAGGACCTTCATCCTTCACGCGGCATGGCTGGTTCAGACTTGCGTCCATTGACCAATATTCCTTACTGCTGCCTCCCGTAGGAGTCGGGCCCGTGTCTCAGTGCCCGTGTGACTGGTCGTGCTCTCACACCAGTTACTGATCGTAGTCTTGGTGGGCCGTTACCCCGCCAACTAACTAATCAGACGCACACCCATCTTCAAGTGACGAGTCTTTAATATTAAAAAGATGCCTTCTCAATATTTTATGGGGTATTAATCCAAATTTCTCCGGGCTATGCCCCGCTTGAAGGAAAGTTGTGTACGTGTTCCGCACCCGTTTGCCGGTTTCACAGCTCCGTATTGCTACAAAACTGATCTCCCTCGACTTGCATGTATTAAGCCTGCCGCTAGCGTTCATCCTGAGCCAGGATCAAACTCTCCATTGTAAATGTTGTTTGATACTGACTGTTAACTTCAAAGTGGCTCTGGTTATGAAACCCAGAACTTCAAAAATTAACGTGTCAAACCGAAATTGTTTTCGCTTGACTTACCTTTTGTGCTTTCCTTAGTTCATAACTAAAACTAAGGACGCTGCCTCTAGTTAAAAAACTAAAGACAACGCTATTGTTTCCCAACTTTCAAAGATCTTTTGACCCTCCTGGCCACCCGTTCCCCGCTTTCGCGCAGGATAAAAATCCTTCCGGATTTTTACGGGAGTGCAAAGGTAAGGGTCCTATCTTCCCTGCCAAATATTTAATGATCAATTTTTAAAAAAAATCAGATCATTTGGCGTGAAAATCAATTTGTTTTGTGAAGAACTAACCGTGATTTTTTGAGACGGACGGCAAAGGTAAATTATTGGGCGCTAACCACAAATTTTTACTCTGGGTTTTGTTCACATTTGCCCCCTAGATTATGAACAAAATTCCAGGAGCCGGATCCGCGATAAACTGAACAAAAAAGATGTAAAAGGTTTATTATCAAAGCCATTTTGAGGCAAGAAAGATCGATGAAAATCACCCATCCTTAATCTATTTTAATTAACTACTCTTTATTCCCCTTTTTTAAAATAGTTGTCCGGATATTTTACGGATAAAAGGAATAATCCCTGCGGAGGCGCTGCAAAACTCGCCTTGCTGCTGTCTTTTGATTCAATTACCTGCCGGAACTCTTCCAAAGAAATCTTTTCCCGCCCCAGTTTGAGCATGGTCGCCACCAGCGCACGGACCATCCCGCGTAAAAAACGATTGGCACTTACATGATATATCAAACAGCTTTCCTTCATGATCCATTTACTTTCGGTCACATCGCAGAGAAATGATTTTACCTGTGTTTTTTTCTTCGAAAAAGCTGTGAAGTCATGATACTCCCTGATGATCGCCGCAGCTTCCTGCATTTTATCCAGGTTCAGCCGGTAGGGAAAATAAAAAGCCCTGTCCCTTAAAAAAGGATTTTTTCTCCTGTATATATAATAACGGTATTCCCTGCTCACTGCACCAAAACGGCAATGCGAATCGTCTGGTACGGGAAGAAGACGTCGGACCGCAATGTCTTCCGGGAGAATTGCATTCATTTTGTAAAGGAAGTTTCCTTCTTTCTCTATCCCCTTCCAGGAACGAAGAGGAAGCCGGCTATCAAAATGAAAAAAATTCTGAAGAGCATGCACCCCCGCATCTGTTCTCGATGAACCTGTCAGTACAATTTCTTCTTTCAGCAAAATCCCGATTGCCTTTTCTACTTCGGCCTGAATAGTATTGGCATTTTTTTGCGACTGAAAGCCACTGTAATGGGTTCCCTGGTATGACAATTCTAAAAAAAAGCGGGGCATGACGCTAAGATACAGGGAATGTAAAAAATTCAGGACTCAGGCCTAGCGGAGTATTACTTCCCAATTTCAGTAACACAGTTCAAAAGATCACTACTCTCCGGAAATTTTCTTTTTATTTCGGCTTTCTACTCCACCTTTTGCCTACCGGCAGTCGCCTTATCGCAACATGGCCTTGAAACGGTTAATATAATAATTATCCTTTAACTCTGACTGAAGCTGCGGAAAATTATCAGGATCCGAAACAAAAGCATAAGCCATGTCAAAGAATTTATACTTCCCCTCGTCATTCAGGAACAGGCTGCTGAGGTTTTTTATCTGCAGGACTGTAAAACATTTTGTCTTCATGTATTTCCGGGCTTCGGTGATCATATTATCATCACCTTCTTCTGCCGCCATCTTCTTCCTGAGCTTAAAGAAATCACTTTCATCCGCCATACCCGGGCATTTGTTCCTGTTAGTTGCTGTAACTCCCTTTTTCTCCTCTACGGCTGGTTTCACTTCGGATGTTTTCACTGTATCCGCAGGAACTATATCCGGCAATTTCTTTTCTTCTTTAGGCTTTTCCCCCACTACTGGCTTTACCTCCATCTTCCTGATCGTATCAACCGGTACTGTTTCCGGTAATTTCTTTTCTTCTTTGGGCTTTTCTTCCGCCGCTGACTTTACTTCTATCTTTTTGACCGTATCCACCGCCGTCACATCCAGGAATTTCTTTTCTTCTTTAGGCTCCTCCTTCACGGGTACTACTACGGGCCTGGGATTGGGAATCACCAACCGGATCGTATCTATATTGCCTCCGCCGGAATCATCCGTGAACACCAAACCGAATCCCTCGGTGGTGGAACTTTCAGACCGCCGGGTTACCACGGATCGTTTATACTCGTCCGTAGTTGTAATTTTTTTCTCTTCCGGCTGGACAGTCGGTTGCTCTTTTATTTCCGTTTTGGGTTCCTCCTTTTTTGTGACAGGTTGTTCTGCTATCTCCCGGGGTTTTGCAACCAATGTGTCTTTTACCGGTTCTTTGACCTCCTCCTTCTTCACCACCAATTGAGTTGGATTGGTTTCAACAGGTTTGTTCACAACCGTATCCTTTGCAGCTGTCTTTTGCTCCTCCTTTTTAGTGATCACATGGACAACCGTATCCGTTTTCTTTTCTTCTGTTTTAGGCTGAACAGGTTTTTCTTTTAAAGATGGATCGTCAGCAGCCTTGGAAAGCACGTCCGTAAATACCGATACATCCTTGTTGCCGGTCACAGTGGGCGTATCCAGCTTCGCGGTACCACCCACGGACATTTGAACAGCCAATGTTTCCATGTCAAAAAGTCCCCAGCCTTTTTCCCCAAAATTCTTCAGCAGATAACCATGATCTTTTTTATTGACCGTCACCGAAAAGTTCTGTTCCGGCCATTTCCCGTCCGGGAAACCCACAGTAAAACTATAACTGCTGTCCCTCAGTTTGGACAGGATCAGGTAGCCTGTCGCCGTTGAACTATAAATCTGTTTATTCATTTTTACAAAAAACGCCTGCTGGGGTTCTGATTGGAGATAAATGAAGTATACTTTCTGGGCGCTGGAGGTGAAATGAATGCTGGCAAAAGCAAAGCACAGGAGGACTTTGTTCATTTTTCCGGTATTGGGTGCTATGGCAAAAGTAATTTAAATCCCGGCAAATTACCCCCCGGCTTAGCAATTACCTTTTAAATACTGTAACCTTCTGTCCCAATTATACGTCTTTGACGCCAGGGCTTCTCTACATTTGTGGCACTTAAATCAGTTGTATGAAGAAACTATTATTCGCCGTTTTGATGCTGGGTTCCGGGGTCGTGCTTTTTGCACAACCCTCAAAGGATACCAGTTGGAAAAAAATTTACCGCGAGACACCGGCAAAGATCAATGACCTGGTCCATACCCGGCTGGAGCTGAAGCCGGATTTCTCCAAATCATATCTCTATGGTAAAGCCTGGATCACGCTGCATCCCCATTTCTATTCCACCGATTCATTGCAACTGGATGCCAAGGGAATGGAATTTAAAACAGTGGCTGTATTGAAAAATAATAAGTCCGTTCCCCTGCACTACGACTATGATGATTGGAGCCTTCGGATAAAACTGGATCATTCCTACCGGTCCAGCGAAAGCTATACCATATATATAGAGTATACCGCGAAACCCGATGAATTTGACGCGAAATACGGGGGTGGCCAGTTATTGGGAATAAAAGGGATCTATTTCATCAATCCGAAGGGAGAAGAAAAAGACAAACCCACGCAGATCTGGACCCAGGGCGAAACGGAATCCAATTCAGCCTGGTTTCCCACGATCGATCACAGCAACCAGAAAACTACGGAAGAATTGACCGTTACAGTCCCTGCCAAATATGTCACGCTGAGTAATGGTCTCCTGGTCAGTCAGAAAAAAAATATGGACGGCACCCGTACCGATTATTGGAAGATGGACCTGCCCCATTCTCCCTATCTCTTTTTCCTGGGCGTTGGCGAATACGCTGTCATAAAAGATAAATACAAGGACAAAGAGGTGAGTTATTATGTGGAACCCGCTTATGCGGCTGTGGCCAGGAAGATCTTCGGGCTCACGCCTGAAATGATCGCTTTTTATTCCAGGATCACCGGTGTGGATTATCCCTGGCCGAAATATGCACAGATCACCGGTCGTGATTATGTGGCGGGGGCGATGGAAAACACCAGTTCCACCCTACATTCCAACGTAGCACAACAGGATGCGAGGCAACTCGTGGATGGGAACAATTGGGAAACGGTCGTTGCCCATGAATTGTTTCACCAGTGGTTTGGCGATTATGTGACCACGGAAAGCTGGAGCAATATTACCCTCAATGAGTCCTTTGCCGATTACAGCCAGACACTCTGGAATGAATACAAATACGGGAAAGATGCAGGTGATGCGGAAAATTTCTCGGGCATGCAGGGCTATATGAACGGTTCGAGCGAGAATCTGCTCATGCGGGGCGGGAACCCGGCGAATGGCAGTGATATGAAAGACCTGGTCCGGTTCCATTATTCCAACCGGGAAGATGTATTTGACCTGGTCAGTTACCAGAAAGGCGGCTGCATCCTGCACATGCTTCGCAATTATGTTGGCGACAGCGCCTTCTTCAAATCCCTGAATAATTATTTAACCACGAATAAATTCAAATCCGCGGAAGCCCAGCAGTTACGTCTTGCTTTTGAAGAGGTGACGGGCCGCGACCTGAACTGGTTCTTCAACCAATGGTATTACGGGAGCGGTCATCCCAAGGTGGACATCAGTTATCTCTATGATGATGCTGCCGGGAAAGTGAGCGTGATCATAAAGCAAACGCAAACAACCGGCAAAGTTTTCCAGTTGCCAATGGCGATCGATATATACAATGGTCCTGCAAAAACCCGTTACAATGTGTGGGTGAAAAACAGTGCGGATACTTTCACTTTTAATTATACAAAAAGACCGGACCTGGTGAAGGTGGA
>CAYSIU010000194.1:0-5679 GCA_964431095.1 uncultured Chitinophaga sp.
TTGACAACCCCCTGGAAGCCCTTCCCTTTTGAAGTGCCTACCACGTCCACTATTTCACCTTCCGTGAAAATGTCAACCGTTACGGTCTCACCGATATTTTTTTCAAGAGAAAAATCCCTGAATTCTTTTGAGAACTTTTTGGGAGAAGTGGAAGCTTTCGCGAAGTGTTGGGTCTCGGATTTGATAGAGTGTTTTTCGTTCTTGTCGCCGAAAGAAAGCTGGAGAGCATTGTAGCCGTCGGACTCTTTGGTCTTTACCTGTGTTACCACGCAGGGGCCCGCCTCGATGATCGTACAGGCGGTTTGTTTACCTGAAGGATCGAAGATGCTCGTCATCCCGATTTTTTTCCCAATAATACCTTTCATGGTCGTTCAATTTATGCCTTCAAGGTTATTGGGACATTCCAGATGGTTTCAATCTGAACTTCAATCCCTGTTTCCACCGACCTTTTCTTTTCGTCACCCAAGCCCTGGTCCTGGCAGGTTTTGCAAAGGCGATCCGCCATAGCGGATTCAGAAGTACCGGCAGTAAACAAACCTTGAATGGCTTGTTTTTATGTACCCCGGACCCCGGGAGGGATCAGGGATGTTTGTAATCAGAGCTCTTTTCTCCCGTTATTCGCGGGATTGAGAGATGAATAATACTCAACTTATAAGAACTTTTTTCAAACGAATTAACGAAATCCGCATCCTTCGTGTAATTCGTGTAATTCGCGTTAAGCTTTTATTTCTACTTCCACGCCGCTGGGCAAATCCAGCTTGCTCAAGGCATCCACGGTACGGCTTGAAGAGGTATAAATATCCAACAGGCGTTTATGGGTGGCCAACTGGAACTGTTCACGACTCTTCTTGTTGACATGAGGTGAACGCAACACCGTGAATATCTTACGGCGGGTGGGCAGGGGAATAGGCCCCGTGACCACAGCACCTGTGCTGCGCACTGTTTTTACGATCTTTTCGGCGGATTTATCCACCAGGTTATGATCGTAAGACTGTAACTTGATCCTGATCCTCTGCGACATGTGTGAAATCCCAATTTTCTTTTGGGAGTGCAAAGGTAGGGTCAGGGCCTATAGCTTCCAAATAGTTGGTAAAGAATTTTGGCAAGTATGTATTCAGAACATAAGTCCATTTGATTTGACAAAACCCCTTAGGTTAACTGGGGGCATCGCTAAAAAAACAAGGTTAAGTTTTTTAGCTTAGGGGAAAGAATTTTGTAAGGACTCGATTGCCCATCTTCATAATGTGACCATACAAAGTTGGTCACCCAATCAATAAAAATCAAGCTTTTATGATTGTGAGAAGGGCGTGGATAATCAATTATAATCGTAGGTGTTTGATACTCAAACCATAAAGTAATTTGAAGATAATCAATGCAACTATTACCACTTTTCACCTTGATTGTGCGTTCGTCACGAACCAAACTCACATTAGGTGAACTTTGAATTTGATCTAAAACCGAACGCTTAATCATATAGTTATAAAGCTTATTGCCATCTCTTCTGATATGTGGTAATACCATTTCTTTCCGTACTGTAATTGCCCCAAGTCTAAAATCTGGATTTGCATTCATCATATTTACTATTTCTCCAGCTACAAATTCCTTTTGTTTTAATGAAAAATCAATTCCCTTTTTTTCATTTTTAGGGCTTATTTGATATTTATCATAAATGCTTTTTACAAGCCTCCCCAAAATATAATCTTGGCCCTCAGGAATAATTAAATGTCCCAATGTTAAATATCTACTTGAGCCTCCGGCTCTATGTGGGAGAGTGAATTTCCAACCTAAATCACCGCTTTCATCTAAAAATACGGCTCGAGGCATGGGGTTAAGGTGGTGGCAAAAAAAATGGCAGACCCTGAAGGCGGTGCACTTACAGTACACTTATGATAATCACCTATTTAGGTGCTCGTCACGCTGGTTCAGGATTTACCTGCCATTACAAATATAAGGGACAGACAATGTGCCATCCAAGAGGATTGATACGAATGGTAACTGATTTTTACTAAATTCTAACAAAAACTATTAATAATTAATAATTTGTAAGGGAAAATGTAGTAAAAGTACGCGACCCCTCTTTTTCGCACACCAAGTTCACATTCTTATATCATGTATTAGGGTCGAATTAGATGCGATAACGTCCTATTTTTCATAAGGCGATAATCTAAATAAAATCTTACGGATTGTCTAAATTTGGGCTATAAATCCATCATGAAGTTAAAAAGCAACAAGCATATAAGTATGGCAAAACTTACTGAGAATTATGAAAAATTCATAGAAGGGAAAAAATTAAATCCTAGGGGTAAGGAAGCATTCAACAAAGCCTTAAAAAGGGCTACTAAGCAGCCGAAACAACACGGTTCAAAATAGCTTCAAACATCTTTTCGGGCATTTTGCGATACATATATCGAAAGGATACCTCATCCACATACTTTTGAAGATGTTTTGCTGATACGCTTATATGCGTTCCTTTGATTGTTCTTTTAAGATTTGACCAATAGTTTTCTATTGTATTTGTGTGATAATCTCCCCTAACATATTCATTAGCTACGTGGTTTATTATTTCGTGTTTCCAGTATTCAATATCTAAACCAGCATAGGCATTATAATTATCTGTTATCAAAAGGGACTGTTTATCTACATTCTCTCTAACCAATTCTTTAAATGTTTTTCGTCCATCTAATACCTTAGCTCTAACGCCTCCATTCCGGCATACAAAGCCCATTACAGTCGTTTTATTATCGTTAACACTCATTTTCTTTCTAACTGAATTGTGTTTATTTTTTAACTTTCCTCCGATCACTGATTCGTCTACCTCAACCGTTCCAAAAATTGGAGTTGTGTCATTATCCAGCGTTAATTTTTTAACTTGATGAGCCATTCTAAGAGCTGTTTTATAGCATACATTCATTAGCCGCTCGACTTCTTTTGCGCTGACGCCGTTACGGGTCGTTGTTTGCAAATAAATTAGAAAAAACCAATGCGTTAAGGGTGTAGTTGTTTTTTCAAAAACCGTACCTGCGGTTGGATAAATTTGATGGCTGCAATCGGGGCATTGATAACAACGTCTATTTTTTACCCTGGAATATGGTTTAATTCCTTCACAAACAGGGCAAACAAGATTCTTAAACCGCAGTTCAAACAGTTTGTCAAGACATGCATCCTCGTTGGGGTACATTAGTCTAAATTCATTGATTGTAAGCTTTGCCATAAAGCAGGGTTTTAGCTATTTTAAAAATTTCCTACCTTTATGGTAGGTAAGAAGGGAGGCGGCTCGGATTGATTACCGATACTTTGAGTTCAAAGCTCAACGTGTTAAATACACCAACCGCACTTCCCAATCTTAACAGTTTTGAAAATGTCCTGCGAGGGTTCCAAGCTTTAGCAGGGCATTTTCATTTATTAGATTACCTATTAGAGTCAACAAACCTAAAATCATCTTTCCCATACATTAAATACAACCCACCATCCATGTCGGGCTTAAGTTTATTAGTTTCACTATCAATCCACTCGGTTTTTACCCAATAAGCTTCCTTATTTGAGCCATTTAATTTCATCAATTTTAGTAATCCTTGAGCGTGCAAACTCCGTACTGTTTCTCTTACATGGAATTTTCCCAACTCCTTATCCTTTGTGTATTCGTCTTGTATTTCAGCCATCCTTAGGGGACGTTTTAATGCATCAAATATTGATAAAATGTTTTTCTTAGTATTATACACGCTTCTAAATAATGTCGGCTCAATTAAGGGTGTAGCCACCATAATTGTTTGCTGAGTTGTTTTATTCAATGACGGTGTGGTAATGGGTTCAGTTGAATTTATTAAAGAAGAATTTTTTTGAATCATCTCCCACATAACTTTTTCGAGTTGAGTGTTCTCATCTTTCAATCTTGCCATTTCTGCTCGATTCTTTGCCCTTTTTTCTTTTAAGGCTTCATAAACTATTTTGTCGCTATCGGTCATTTTGAAGAAGATTAATTAATTAAATCGCTTTCGTAAATCAAAAGTAGGGGGTTTCTCCCTAACCACCAAATAAAACCCCGTTCCCCCCGTTATCCCTATCCCCCAATTAATGTTTAGACTACATACTCCCCAGAATTTTCTATGCTGTGGACAAGCTGTTCATGTGGGCATGGGCCCTATTGTACCGGTTTGATTTTCAGGCTCAATGTTGCAAAGCCTCCCAACTCAATATGCTCCACCCTGAAATACTCTGTTCCATCAAGATGAATACGGATTTTTTTATTCGGCGATTCATCAAAAGTATACTTTGAAGGATTCCATTCATCCACAACCAGTTTGTTATCAATAAACAATCGTACTGCATCATCCCAGGTGAGGGAGAATTCATATTCACCGGGATCAAGGCGGGTGGCACAATTGGCGACGGTTATGAATTGGGGATGCTGAATGCCGCCCGCATTGATACCTCCCCACCATGCATAATCCAGTTTATTCACTTTCTCGGTTTTGAAAGGAATGCTGTTCTGACCCGGTGGGAAAATTATTCCCGTTCGGATCGGGTTGTAACTGGCAGTATCCAGTGAATAAAATGACACCTCCCAGTCCATCGGCTGAAAATATTTTTTAAAGATGAAGGTATATACCTTACCGGCGGCCACCGTTTCACCAAAAGGAGTGGTCATAGTGGAGCCGGTATATTCCAGTTCGATCAATATATCCGTTTTGTTCCCTTTGATCTTTTGCGCCGTGATTGATGAGGGGAATTCTCCTTTACTTGCAGAGATACTCTGTACACCTTTGAAATACTTTACTTCCCATTTTCCTTTCGGGCCCAGCAGGTCAAATTGCAGTAGGCCTGAAGTATCGACCGGGTTTGTATTCCAGATGATCGGGGAACGAAAATCGTAAGGACCCCATTCGGTGACCAGGATATTTTTTCTTCCCGCCATTTTTCCTTCACTCTTAAAGGGGTCAGCCGGGTTTTTTACAACCGGATAGATCAACGTAGTATCGAGCAGGTTGATCGATGTAGTGTCAATATGAGATACTGTCGAGTCACTCTTGATTTTATTCTCAACATCCGAGTACGTGTTCCCGAAAATCCTCAGGCTATCCGTTCTGTTGATATTGATGGCGACCGTATTGCTGTTAAAACTATTTCCTGCAATGATGTAATCCACGCTCCGGGTATCCCGGTACTTTGCATAGCCCCAATCGGCGGGTTGTTCGTTTCTCGACCAGAGCCGAATGCCTTCTTTGTCCTTATAAAAAAGATTATAGGATATTTCATTATGTTGCCCATGTTCAATGGCGATACCGATCCTGTTATTCCTGAATTGGTTGTCCGTTATTTTCGAATCATAACTATAGCCGCCCCAGATACCGTGATCACACTCAAAAATGCGGTTACTGCTGATCCGGTTACGGCTGAAGGTAACTTCCACACCATTGGTTGGCGCGTAGGAAAAATCATTTTCGATCAGCACATTGTCATTACAGCCTCCCTGCCCGCTGTCCATCGTCGTTTGACCGGCCCAAAGAAAAAAACCATCCCCGCCATGCGTGACAGCGTTTTTATAAAAGACATTGTTGTTGCATTGTTAATACAGCAGGATCCCCGCACCATCCTGCCCACGTTAATATACCCAGTCACGATAACACCGAACATTGCAATTAATACGGTTATTCCAAACCTCGTTCCCGTTACATCGGTACA
>CAYSIU010000195.1:0-5674 GCA_964431095.1 uncultured Chitinophaga sp.
ACTCCAAACAAAGAAGTCGAACTGGCCGGGCAGTGCCGAAGCAAACTCTGACGGGGGGAAAAAAATTAGAACAAAGAAAAAAGAAAATGTGTGAATTACTTTGACCATTTCGATAAAAGTGCCGGGCGGCAGCTGTTCCTGCATCTGCCCGTACTCGCTCTCCTAGGAAAGAAAAAAAAAATAAGTAAAAATAGAAAAATTACAAGATAAGGGTATTTTTAAAAAAAATAAGTCTTTACGGCTACCAATCCTGCCGCAAAGAGTTGCAGTTATCTCTGTCCAAACAAGTAAAGGATATGCTGACTTTCTAAAAGTCTTTGAATCAGCTAATCGTTCTTGGGGCTACACCTTTTTTCATTTATTATTTCCATCGCTCCTTCAAAGTGAAAAGGCGATTCAATCCATAATTTACCAACTCAGTCGAATAAAAAATGTAATCAGCCATTTCGATGTTGTTGCAATCGTTCGTGGCGGTGGCGGCGATATTGGACTCTCTTGCTATAATGATTACAATCTTGCAAAAGAAATTGCTCAGTTCCCAATTCCTGTTATTACTGGGATTGGACATGCGACAAATGAAACAGTGGTTGAAATGATCGCTTTTGAAAATGCGATAACTCCAACTAAACTCGCCGAGTATCTAATTCAAAAATTTCACAACTTTTCAGTTCCAGTTCAAAAAGCAGAGGAAAAAATTATTGATAAATCTAGAAGATTAATTTCAGATGAAAAATCAAAATTCCAATCGGAAATCAAACTGTTTCGCTCAGTAACAAACAATATGCTCCTTGTGAACAAAAACACATTGAAGGAAAATGCCCGCTCTGTAATTCAAAATGCACACTTTATTTTTAAGAATGAGAAAGAATACCTGGACAATATGAAACAATCAATAATAAGAAATGTACCTGTGGCTTTGAATGATGCTGGACAACTATTGATTCAATTTGGACAAAGCATAAGAAAAGATGCAATCTCACAAATTCGACAAACATCACTCGTCCTAATGCAGCAAGTGGGCCAACTCTTAAATGCTTCGAAAATAATTTTCAAAGGTCATAACTTAGAACTCGAGAGCATTGAAAAAAATGTAAGCAACATGAGTCCGCAGAATGTACTAGGCCGGGGATATAGCATTACGACCTTGAACGGACGTTCAATAAAAACTGCTGAGGGAATAATCCATGGCGCTGAATTAATAACGATCCCCTATAATGGAAGTATAGCTAGTACCGTCACCTCCACCTTAAAAGAAAAAAACGATGAATGAGTCAATTAATTATGTCGAAGCTTTCACAGAATTACAAACAATTGTAACAGAAATTGAACAAGGAGAAATTTCTGTTGATGAGTTATCCGAAAAAGTAAAAAGGGCTGCGCAACTAATTAAAATATGCAAGACAAAGCTCACAACAACTGAGGAAAATGTAAATAACATACTTAAAGAACTTGACTCAGCGCAACAGTGAAACTTGTCGTAAAAAACGGCACACAACATTGCATTGCCAAAATGCCAGCGACAGAATATCATTTCAGCTTTTGTAATTCTATTTAACTTTAGTACTGCAGCCGAGCGACAGGATGCCGATAGCTATCGGCACTAATCCGGCACTTCGGGAATGCGTCAACGTTGTATGCGATGTGTGGTGAGGACTTCAGTTACGGAAATATTTTGTAAATGTCTTTCCGGTGAAGAAATCGAGCCAGTGTGACTCGTGGGTGATCATAAAACAGGCCCAGCCGGTAATCGCCGACACGAACCCGATACGCATTTTTATGACCCTTTAGTTTTTTTGTGTTGGGCATCTCTGGAAGTGCATCGACCTCTTCCAGTCGCTCTATAAGGCGAACCAGAGATTGCCGAATAGATTTTATTCTGATGCTATCGAGATCTTTAGAGAAATTCAACTTTCATCAGGTGGACAGCTTTTTCATTATTTCTGACCGGCTTGCTTTCTTGCCTTTGTCCACACCACGCATTAGACGGGACAAGCCAATATCTTCAAGCTCTTCCAGTGCTAAAGCGGAGGATCCGATACCTAGTTTCCTGAGAAGGCGAGAAATGAACTGAAACTCATCATTATTCTTAGGCTTTATTACAATAGCTTTCATTCATCAAATATACCGAATAAACCGCACTGCATACAAACGAGGGTTGTGCGCCATGACAATGCCGGGCTTCGCGGCATGTGAAAGTAGTTTGCAGCCACTCGGCCCTTTGAAATTTTCCTTAACTTGACTGTCCGCCGAAGGCGGATCGTCTGGGCGCCAAGCCCTGGACGTTATGCATCATGAGATTGCGACTATCTTAAATGACAAATGACTTTCACAAACAATCAAGTTTAACCGAACTCCATGTCTCAATCACGCCAGCTTTCCGCCATTATGTTTACCGATATTGTTGGTTACACGGCATTAATGGGTAATGATGAACAAAAGGCTTTTGAGTTACTCAATAAAAACAGGGAGATTCAAAAACCCATCATTGAACAATATAACGGGCACTGGATAAAAGAACTGGGCGACGGAGTGATGTCAAGCTTTAGCGCTGCTTCTGATGCGGTAAATGCCGCCATTAAAATACAGGAAGCTTGTAACGCGGCAAATAAGTTTCAATTAAAAATAGGCATACACCTGGGCGAAGTGGTCTTTGAAAATGATGATGTCTATGGAGATGGGGTAAATATCGCCTCAAGGATTGAAACGCTGTGTGTTGGTTCATCTATCCTTCTGTCAAAAACCGTAAGGGACCAGGTTAAAAATATTGCCGGGTTTCAATTGAATTCATTAGGGACCTTTGAATTCAAAAATGTAGAAGAACCGCTTGAAGTATTTGCAGTTTCTAATCCGGGACTGGTTGTGCCTAAAAGAGAAGATATCCATGGCAAGTTGAAAAAAAAGCACTTTAGTTCTTCGAAACGGATTACCCTCTATACGACGGTCCTGGTTGTAGTGGCAGCAATATTTCTGTTGAAGAACGTTTTCTTAAAAAAAACACAGGCTGCTACTCCTCGCTCAGTGGCCATTCTTCCATTTGAAAATCCCCAAAAAGATTCTTCTCTTCTTTATTTATCCAATGGAATACCCGAAAACCTTATAAACCGGCTTTCTTCATTTCCGGATGTAAAAGTGTTTGCCCGTTCGGCTACCTTCAAATTAGCAGACAGTTCCAAAAACATCAGCAGTTTGAGGAAATTGCTGAATGCCGATGTTGTACTTACCGGGCAATTGCAGCAAAAGGATGGTGTTTATTATTTAAGTTGCCAATTGGTGGATGCAGCTAATCAAAACCAGATTTGGGGAAACAAGTATCAAATGAAGGGTGAGAATATTTCACAAATTGAGGATTCCATTGTTACCTCATTAATGAATCCATTGCGGATTACTCTTTTAGACAAATCAAAAGGCATACAACAAGATAAACCTTTGAACCCCCAGGCTTATGCAGAATACCTCAAAGGAAGATATTTGAGTTACGGATCCACACCGGAGGAATCGGAAAAAGCATTAGCTCATTTCAGGGAAGCCATTCGCATTGATCCAAAATATGCAGCAGCTTATGCGGCTATTGCCAATGAAAAAATTGTACAGAGTCTTTTTTCAACGGCCTCTCAAAAAGAAATAATCAATGAAGCAAGAACTGCTATTGAAGCGGCTAAAGCACTGGACCCAAACATCCCGGAGATCTATACTTCTGAAGGGGCTTTGAAATTTTATTACGATTGGGATTGGAAGGGCGCTGTCGAATCTTATAAAAAAGCCTTGCAACTGGATCCGCATAATGCCACCATTTATATCAGGTACTCTGCCACCTTAGCCGATGTAGGCAGGTACCAGGAGGCATTACCGCTTGCTGATAAAGCAGTAGAACTGGACCCGGTTTCTATTTCCAGCTTGCATAACCTGGGCTGGACAAATCTTGTAGCCAGTAATTTTCAAAAAAGTGCTGACGCATTTCAGAAAGCATTGGATCTTCACCCCACCTGGGTTTGGGGATATATTAAACAAGCTTACGACTATGTCTATCTGAACCAATATGACAAAGCAATATCCAATGCAGAAAAAGCTGAAAAATTATTTGAAGATGGCTGGGGCTCTGAATTATTACAGGTAGCACTGGCCTTCATTTATACGAAAAGTAATGATAAAGCAAAAGCAGACAGAGTCAGTAACCGGTTTTTTAAATATGCAGCTACAAATAAAGTTGAAGATCCCTGGGACCTTTCTTATATATACTATTTAAGAGGCGATTACCAAAAGGCAAATGAGTGGGAAGAAAAATCGTTGGCAGAAAGATCGCCTGACGCTTACCTTATGAACGTTAACATCATGTATGATAAAAAATATATTGAAGGAGCAGCACATCAACAGGTTTTGAAAAAGATGGGATTTGTAAAATAAGAACGATTGTTTTTAAGCACAAACGCACAACAGGGGGTTTGGCGAGTTGTGTTTCCCAAAGAATCGAAGGTTGATTTTACAATACGTGATACGGCTTACTATAGGTTTACTCCGACACTTGAAAACATCGACAGTGTAGATGTTTTTCTCAAAATTTTCTTAATAAATACTAGAACACAAAGTGGAAGACTATTTAATCTAGAAAAATATTATAGACAATATGCAGGTCTATGGCGAAATGGTAGAAACTGTATTTATGTAAATGCATTTTGTACAAAACCAGAATACTTTATAAAGAACACAGGCTGGCCTAGGGGTGGTGGGGAATGTTATTTTCAAATGCTGGTTGACATTAGTAATAAGACAGTCTTCAACTTTCGATTTAATGCCCCCGGGTAAGAAATACAGCGCCTAAAAACGGTTCTCAAAAGTCAGGTTGATCATTGATATTGATAATGTCTTTCAAGTTACCAAGTGTCGTGGCAATGTTGCTTAATTCATTTTGTGAAAAAGAGATTAAATCAGATTTCTCTTTGATGAATTTATCTAACATAGTCTTTTTTGTCTTTTAGTTTAATCTTCAAAAGTTCAAGGTTAGCGCGTCGGCATAGAATGGTGCACAACACTTAAATATCCGAATGTTCCTCGTAGCTTTTTGCTGCAAAAATATTTTATGCATTCTGAAGCATTGAGCTATTCTAAAAAAAGAAAAATATGAATTTGGGAAAAGCTTCGCCAATACGAGATCACCTGTCCAGCCATTTTCTGAAATCGGCGGCTTTTTTGCGGCTCACTTCTATTTCTTCCGTCAAAGGCGGGATCAGTTTGATCAGCAATCTTCCATCTTCCATGGTCTTCACAGACTCAATAGCTTTTATTTGCACCACATGCTGCCGGTTGGCACGGTAAAATAGATGGGGATCCAGTTGCGCTTCGATCTCATCCAGGGTGTTCGTGTTCATGATATATTTTTCTCTCTTGAAATTCACCAGGTAATTCAGGTGATCATGACTGAAGAATGCGATCTCCTTTACATTCACAGGTATGAGCTGGTTGCGGTGGCGGACAATGAATCTTTGCCTGGACCCTGAAGGCGGCTGGTATCCGAGTTCTTCCAATAGCCGTTGAATGTTTTCCTGCGGCTCATGGGATTGATGGATAAGCTTACGGCATTTGCTGATGGCAGATTCCAGTTCCCTGGGTACAATGGGTTTCAGTAAATAATCGATCCCGTTCTTCTTGAATGCCTGGATCGCATATTCATTATAGGCGG
>CAYSIU010000196.1:0-5674 GCA_964431095.1 uncultured Chitinophaga sp.
ATTCCGCCCGATCTTGGGGCCCACACTTACAGGCACCAGCTTGTCTTTGTCACCATGTATGAACAACACAGGAGTTGTGATCTTTGCAAGATCTGCCGCCAGGGGTTCCAGGTCTTTTTTTAAATAGATCAATTCTGTGTTCGACGGCTGCCATGCACCCGGAAGAAACCAGGACAAAGGTTTTTTATTGAGCAGATTCCGCCAGGCTTCTTTTTTTTCGAGTGCCGGATCCAATGCCCCTGCCACGATCACCACCGTTTTGAAAAGATCCGGAGCATCGGCGGCTAACTTGGCCACCACAGGTCCACCGTAGGAATGGCCACAGAGAAACATGGGCGGCTCTTTTTTTAACTGCCGCAACACAGGCAATAGTAAGCTGCACTGTTCCTCCAGGTGCAGGGGCTTTCCAAAATCGCTGAATCCGAAACCCGGCCGGTCAAAACTGATGATCCTGTATTTTTCCCGGAGTGCCGGATCCCACATAAATTCCTTGTAATAAAACCAACTGCCGGGTGAACCGTGAATGAATACAAGTGCCGGCAGTGATTCATTTCCCGTTTCAGCATAATGAATATGATGATCATTGATACGGGTATCCTGTATGGCAAGTGGAACATTCCTCTTTTTAAAAACACGTTGTGCTTTGTTATCACTCCAGCGCATTCTGCTGATCACAAAACGGCTGAGAAAAATGACAATAAGGATCAGCAAACCCAGTAGAAGGAGTAACATTTTCATGAACCGGGTTTTAAAAACTTATACCCCTATCTTCTCATTCACTGTTTTAAGAATGGAGGTTTCCAGGGCGATGGATTTATTTTCGATCTCCTGGCCTTTTTTTAAAATATCATCCACAAACTTTTTATCATCACACCCTGCCGCATTGATACGAACATTCAGAAAAGCTCCCATCACCGCGCTTCGGGCACACAAGGCTCCCACACCGGTATCCGAAACTGAATTGGGGATGCCTGTCTCCGCCATTGCTTTTATCACTTCCATGCTTCCATAGGTAGCCTGCATCACCTGGAATGGGATTTCAATGGCCTGCCTGGTAGCTTCCTGGATAGCTTTATGACGGATCTCTTTTTCTTCATCATTTGATTGGGGCAAAGAGAATGCATTCATGATCCGTTTGAAGGCCTTGGTATCCTCGTCCACCAGCCGCAATAATTCATCTTTATATTGTTGTCCCTTTTCTGCCCAGTTGCTGAATTCTTCCCATCGGTTATCCCATCCCTTTTTGTGGGAAGACAGGTTGGCGACCATAGTTCCCAGCGAGATGCCGAGTGAGCCTACATAAGCTGCTATAGAACCACCACCCGGTGCCGGGCTTTCACTCGCTGTTTCATCGGCAAAATCAGCCAGGGTCATACCGGCCAACTGATCGTCGGTCTTTTTGTGTAACATATATTCAATGATTTTTTCTTCCGGTTTAAACGGGGCCAGGTCATCAAGACCCATGGAGATCACAGCCATCCTGATCAATTCTTTTTCTGAGACACCGGTGGAACGTTGCTGCTTTCTCAGGAAATATTTCCCTGCATCCAGCATGGCTTTCAGCGGGATCAGCCCGACCAATTCACTCCCGGTCACCCGGATCCCCCTTATATCAGCTTTCCTGCACACTTCATCGAATGCAATGTGCACGGGTGTTACATTGATATTGGTCAGGTTAATGGAGATCTGGGCAATCCCGTATTCTTCAATATACCATCCGATCGCTTTTACGGACTTCAGGGTCCCGGGTTTGACGATCTCTTCTCCCTTTTCATTTTTTATTTTTCTTCCGGCTTCTCTTACATCAAACGCAATGGCATTGGCCCTCCGGACAGAAGTAGTGTTGAGATTGACATTATAGGCCACCAAAAAATCCCGGGCACCGATCACCGTGCCCCCTCTTTTTGCATCAAATACAGCCGGACCAAAATCAGGTGCCCAGCCGGGCTCTTTGATTTTTTTGAAAAACCCTTCGTACTCACCTGCGCGGATCACCGACAGGTTGTTTCTTTTTTTATCGGGTTGCGCCGATTCATAGAGGTAAACCGGTATCTGTAATTCTTCTCCCACCCTTTTGGCAAGCTGTTGGGCAAATTGAGCCGTTTCTTCCATCGAAATATTAGAGACCGGGATCAAGGGACAGACGTCGGTAGCACCCATGCGGGGATGCGCACCCCTGTGAAGACGCATATCGATTAGTTCCCCAGCCTTTTTGATCGCTCTGAATGCCGCTTCAATTACTGCCTGCGGGTTACCTACAAAGGTCACTACGGTGCGGTTGGTGGCTTTGCCCGGGTCCACATTCAACAAACGGGCTCCCTCCACCGCTTCTATCTCATCGGTGATCTGCCGAATGATGCGCATATCATTTCCTTCGCTGAAATTGGGCACACATTCAATGAGAGGCTGCATGGAATGAGATATTTAACCCGCTAAGATATTGTTTGTGGGTTGAATTAGCGTAGGGTTCAGAAATCCGATCGGTATCAATCTCCAATCCAGGTCTGATGACTGGCGGGTGAGCGATCTTACAAAGGAATAGGCGTCAGCATGGTTTTTTCCCAGGCGCTATATTTCCCCTTCAATCGTTGAAACATTCGCGGGTATTTTTCTTTGAGATCGTTTTTCTCGCCGGGGTCGGTAAGGAGATCAAACAGGTATTCATTTCCTTTTTCATCCTGCAGGTATTTCCAATCACCATCCCGCATTGCTTTATACTTGTTACGTTGGAAAACCCTCCAGTAAAGCGTCCGGTGTATTTCTTTTTTCTTTTCCAGCAAGACGGGCATGATATTCATTCCATCCAAAGGAAATTTCGGATCAGGTCTGGCATGCGCAAGAGAAAGAATAGTGGCGGTCCAGTCAAATGTGCTGGCTACCTGGTTAGTCACGGAATTTTCCCTGATCTTTCCCGTCCACCTTACAAAAGCGGGTTCCCGGATCCCACCCTCCCACAGGGATAACTTTCCTCCTGTGTAGATCCCGTTATCAGAATAACGTTCACCCCCGTTATCACTGGTAAAAATGATGACCGTATTGTTTCCAGCCTGCAGCAGATCGATTGCCCTTACGATTCTGCCCACAGCACTGTCAAGGCTTTTCATCATTCTTGCATAGATCTCCGGTGAACCGCCTTTTTTCCATTCATTCACCCCGGCAGGATAAGCTTTATCCCCGGGTCCCTGCCATGGCCAGTGGGGGGCATTGAATGTCAGCACCAGGAAAAAGGGTTTTGTATGTTGCTTATTGATGATCTCAATCGCTTTTTCTGCCCAGATATCTGTCAGGTATCCCTCTTGATGCACGGGTTGTTCATTTTCATAAAGGTCATTGCTGTGAGAAATGTAATCAATGGCACCCGCATGAAATCCGAAAAAATAATCAAAGCCGTTTCGAATGGGGCTGAACTCCGGTAAATATCACAAATTCCATTTACCAACCAGATAGGTTTCATAGCCTGCTTTTTTTAAAAGACGGGCTACAGATGGAGTTTCGGGAGACAGTCCCACCAGACTGTCCTTATGCGCCTCAGCAATGGGTTCAAATAAGCCCACCGTCAGACGGGCGGGATATCGACCCGTCATAAAGGCCACTCTTGTTGGTGTGCAAACCGGAGCCGCTGCATATGCGTTCATACATTTTACACCCTGGGAGCATAATTTATCCAATTCGGGTGTCTGGTAATCTTTTCGCCCATAACAACTGAGATCGGCATAACCCAGGTCATCGGCCATGATGTAAACAATATTGGGGCGTGCGTTATTTTTTTGAGCAAAGAGGAATTGAAACCATGCAAGGAATGAAAGGGTCAGCCATAACTTACTGCAACGCATGACAGCGATTTGAACAGAAAGGTACAGAATTGAAAGATTGTTATAACAGGAAAATCGATCCAGGGATCCTCTCAGCAATGTCTTATTGATCAGGAAAGCTTGATCAGCGCGATCCCCAGTACGTTGGCGGCTATTCTTGCATGGTCCGACATGTTGGAGATATGCCGGTATACCTCGCGGGTATGTAAAATCCGTTGCAGTTCCGCGGAGAGTCTGTTCTTATCGGCCAGCAATATTTTTACGGCATCCCGGTAGATCCTGTCGATGCGGGTTTCCATTTTTGTGATGTTCACCAGATGGTCGTATGCCACCCGCGGGTTTTTTTTCAATCGCTCGATGGCTTTATAAATTTCAGTGGCCTCCATTTTAACCTTGTCGACCATGGTGTAGATAAAATCATCGGGCTGCACTTCGAACAGGAACATCTCCTCCAGCGTGGTTAAAGAGTAGTAAGCCATTTCAAAAAGAGAGATGGAAATGTTGTAAATATCCTCCCGGTCGATCGGGGTAATAAAAGTGTTATGAAGATCATCCATCAACACCGTTTTGATCTCGATCAGTTCATCGATCAGTATTTTCTTTTCTTTGATGGTTTTGTCACTGATAGATTCCATGTTCTTACTGAGGAAATCGATACAATTCACCGTTTTTTCGGCCTGCAGTTTGAGCTGCCGGATAAAGCTGTCCTCTTTTGCAGAAGTTCCGAATAGTGCCATGGCATAATTTTTTTAGTGTGATATTAATCGAATCAATAAATAGATCGGGATGGATAATAATGCAGTGATGGGGATCGTCAGTACCCATGACAGGAAAATGTGTTTTAACACCAGCCACCTGACTTTAGAGATCCGCTCCCCGGCACCCGCCCCCATGATCGCCATACTTACTACCTGGGTAGTGCTGACCGGCCCGCCAAAGATGGAGGCAGTAATAATTACGACGGCCGATGCAAACTGCGAAGTAAAACTATGAATGGGTTTGATCTTATAGAATTTGGAACCCAGTGTCCTTATCAGCCGCCATCCTCCACTGAATGTTCCCAGACAGATGGCACTGGCACTGATAACGATCACCCATGTGGGAACGGAAAATTCCTTCTGGTAACCGGTGATCAACAGTCCCAGCGAGATCACACCCATGGTTTTCTGGGCATCATTGGCACCATGGCTCAATGCCATGGCGATCGCAGTGGGTATTTGCCCGAATTTGAAAAAATAATTCGCCTTAGGAGTGGCTTTTTTTAAAAACAGGTAGGATAATTTGATCGTCAGCCAGCCAAAGAACAGCCCAATGATTGGGGAAAAGAACAAAGCGATAAAAACTTTTAATATGCCCCCTGCAATAATGGCTTTTATCCCTCCGCCAATTATGACAGCGCCGATAATTCCCCCGATCAATCCATGAGAAGAACTGGCAGGGATCCCAAAGAACCAGGTGACCAGGTTCCAGATGGAGGCACTGATAAATGCGGAGATCAGGAACTCGATGGTGAACGACTGGGAAACAACAATGCAATGACCGATGGTGTTAGCGACGGCCAATCCAAATATAAATGGCCCGGCAAAGTTCGCCAGGGCGGCCATCGTAAGTGCTTTTTTCCCACTCAGGGTCCTGGAGGAAATAATGGTGGCTACAACATTTGCACTGTCATGAAACCCGTTGAGGAAATCAAAAACAAGTGCCAGTGATACAAGTAAAACGATCCAGTTAAAAGGGGTCACATTCAAATTTATTAATTAATAATAAAGAATGATATTAAATTTTCCATTGGGAAGGGCTGCAAACAGTTGTCATAAGCAACATTCATTTATCCAAAATGTACAGATGTATTCAAAAACATT
>CAYSIU010000197.1:0-4222 GCA_964431095.1 uncultured Chitinophaga sp.
AAAGGCAAAAAAACCAGCAAAAAAATAAATCCCGGTCGGCCCCATATTCAAAAATTTATTATGGATCAAATTTATCCCGCATTCATTATGTCAACGATGATCCTCATCAACAGGAGATTTGAGAATGATCAGGTAGCAGAGGCTAAAGATCTTTTTTCCTGAACACCCGTATGGTCAACACAAAAGGAACAACGATCCAACAAATCATGATACCCGCGGTAAAAAGCAATCCCATTCCACTTCCAAAAAAATCTTTATACAAAGCACCTGTGTATCCCATCAGAACACTTATGTCCATTTTGAGCATGATGAATATGCGTCCCAGGTCAATGGGATTTAGGTTAGAAAGCAGGAGCGTCAGTTTTTCCAGCGGGTAGTCACTGAACGTAAACAAAATCAATAGCACAAATCCGTCAAAGATCAGGGCAAAATAGAACCAAAGCAACAATACAAAACCAATACCCCTAGCTTTATCCCGGGACAGGACGGAGGCAAAGAATGCCAGTGAGGTAAACACAAGGGTGAGAGCCGACCCGGCAAATAATAATGCAAAACCCGTGGGATCCGGCGAGAATAATATGACGGGAAGGCCCACCCCTATGAAAAAAGCACTGAGCAGGGATAAGCTTACCGCGACAAATTCGCTGAGCAGGATCCTCGTCCGGCTCATCGGTTGCGACGACATCAGCTCAATGAACTCGTACGAATTGTAATAATGAATCGTTGTGAACACGAGGCTCACCAGCGGAAGAACGATCAATATGATATTCAGGAGACTCAGCAAGGCCTTGCTGCTGTTCTCTTCCATCTGGAACATGCTGACAGAGACGAGTAACAGGAATAAGGTATAACCCAGAATGATCTTGCTTCGCAGGATATCATAAAGGACATATCGTGACAATTTAAGCATACCAGGTTTAATAGATCTTTTCATCTTGTTTGGGATGGAACATATCCTGTATCCAGTGATTACCGAATGTTTCACCCTTCATTACCCGGGCAATGGCCTTGCTCAATCGAAGTTCACCGGTCTCTTCGCGCAGCGATTGCATGTCTGTGAAGAATTGCATTTTTCCTTCCTGCATGTACATGATATGTGTGGTCAATTCATCCAGGTCACTGAGAATATGCGAACTGATTAGGAGCAGCTTGCCCTTTTTCTTTTCAGCCAGGATCTTTTCCTTCAGCAGTTCAGATGCCAGTGGGTCAAGACCGGCGGTGGGTTCATCCAGGATCAGGATGCCCGGGTTAAAAAGAAACGCAATCGCAGCGCTTACTTTTTGCCGGGTGCCGCCGCTGAGTGTCCGCATCGGTTTTTCAAATATTTTTTCCAGTTCAAATTGTTCGATCAGTGCCCGGTCTGTTTGAGCAGGCCCCACTCCCCGAATATGCTGCAGCATGCGAAACAATTGAGCCACTTTCATATTATCAGGATAACGCCCGATCTGGGGCATGTATCCGATATCCTGCCGGTAAGAAGGATTACCATTGATCAGCTGGTCGTTCACATAAATTTCTCCTTTGTCGGGTCTTACCATTCCAAGGATGCATTTGATCAGGGTAGTCTTTCCCGAACCATTGGGCCCGATCAGGGATACCACCTGTCCTTTAGCCAGCAGGGCTGATACCTGGTCAAGCACCTGCAGCTTGCGGAATCGTTTGCAGATATTTTCGATGTGTATCATAGGCGGTATGATCTCATCATGGGTTGTTTGTCAGTAAGATTTTCGGGGGTCAGGCTGGGGATTGCTTTTTCAGCCTTGTCGATCAGTTGTACCGTAAAGCTCCGGAACAGCAACAGCGCGTAAGGATTTTGTTCCACGATCATCGAATACATACTGACCGGGTGATAGGGTGTGTCGCCGATGCCATCTTTATTGATATCATAGCCTTCGTATTTATCCCAGTAATTATTATAAAAATTATTCAACGAAAGAGACCCATTGGTCCCCACGTCAAAACTGTTGCCGATAAAATTATTTTCATGGAAATCATTGTTCTCGCAACTGGCCTGTACTTTAATGGCCCACCCATTCTCCCGGAAGATATTTTTTTCAATATCCATCCGGCTCGTCCCCTCGAGGTGGATGGCCACCGTGTTTTTCAAAAATGTATTATGAAGGATATAACTGTCGGAGATATCCTTTAATAAAATGCCATAAGCGGACGGACCCCAGTTCTGTTCAAAATGATTGGACTCCATTTTCACTTTTTTGGAATACATCACGGCGACACCGGCGCCATTCGAGCGGAAAAAATTGTCCAGGTACTCATCATTATTCGAGAACATGAAATGCAGCCCATAACGGATATTCTTTTCACTGAGGTTATTACGGATCGTGGAGAAACTTACGAATTCAAAATAGATACCATCACGGTGACCCTGTACATGATTTCCCTCAATCAGCGCATTCGTGGATTTCCAGAGGTGGATCGCATTACCGCTGAGTTGTTCTGACCGAGGTGTTCCGGTGATGGTATTATTCCGGACAGTGACATAAGATGTATTGGAAATATGAATCGCGAAATAGGCATTGTCGATGCTGTTCTTTTCGATCAGCACATTCGCTGCATCTATTAGCTTGATAGAAGCATAATCATTGAGGGCAGAGTATCCCGAATTCCGGAAACGAATACCGCGAATGCTGATGTTTTTCCCGCTGATCAGCAGGATCTGGTATTTATTTTCTCCATCGAGCACCGGGCTGTTCTGCCCGATGATCGTCAACGATTTGGTGAGGATGATACTCCCTTCTTTGTAGGTTCCTGCCTGGAGTAAAATGGTATCATGATCTTTCGCCAGTTCGATCGCTTTTTTCAGGCTGCTGATCGCCTGCCCGGGCCCGACAATAAGGGTGCGGCCCGAAACAAAGTGAACCAGTAAAGAGAAAAATATGATCAGCAATGAACGCATTTTATTTTAGTTTGTTGTAAAGCTCTTCCCAGCTCATGACCCGGGTCTCTTTCCCTTTTGCAAAAAGCTCGGCAGCGGGTCTGTCGGGGAAGGCTGCGGCATTACTGCTCATGGGACTTTTCAGTTGCGGGCTGATCAGGAAAAAGGACCGGGTGGCGTCATTGAATTCATTCGGTTTCCCGAAAAGGATCACCAGCTTTTTTGAAATATTTTTTTCTTCTTCGGTGCCGGCATTTAAAAAAGCAACAAAACAGTGCAGGTCATCGAATTTGTAGGTCTTCCCTTTTTTGGTAATCAGCTCCCCGCCGAACCGGGTATCAATCACCCCCATTTTGCAGAAATCGCAATTATCTTTTCCGGGCCGGAACGGGGATGGTTGGGTCGAACAGGAGGTCAGGATCAATACAGCCGCGATAAAGGTCAATGAGACGCCTGTTATTTTCTTTCTGAATGGTTTTCGATGATGATACCATTCCGCCAGCCAAATAATAAATGCCATAGCCCCGGCCGCCATCACCACCCATCCGCCTACATCAGGAAATGAATAGGCATCAAAATTCAGGAGACGTTTATGGCCGACCAATGGCGGCTGGTAATAAAGACCCGGAACCTGTATCGGTGCTTGGGGATCGAGATGATGGCCATAATCATACCCCCACCGGTAAAAATCATAGAGGGCAAGGGCGCCGCCAATGGCCGTCAACATGAGGTAAATAAATAAGAGTTTTCTTTTTCCTGTTATCGCTACGATCATTCCCAGTAACATGAAAAATGCAACTATATAAGGCAGGAAGCTGAATTCCGGGAACATGCTTTTCGTGATATGCTTCATGCCGATATAGTGATTCAATCCATTGATGATATCCAGGTCACCGGAAAGCCCATTGATCCAGATCTTCATCGTTAACCCCTCAGGGTATTGCGGTGCAAACAGATCGATCCGCCAGGCCGGGAGAAAAAAGACGGCGACCAATGCCCCCGAGGCAAATGCAACGAGTATCCTCGAAGCGATGCTAAGCTTATTGTTCATTTTGTTGGTTTGTTAAAGTTTCCGGGGCTACGAAGCCCCGGAACTAAGTGTACAATGAAAACCCTCAAAGGAGCTTTTTTGGTCGGTGTAACAGGTGGTGAGTATGGATCACTTATTCAATTACTTCGTTTTTACCGCAGCGGTATCCTGCGAAACGGCTTCAGGAACGGTCTTGCCCGTGCTGAAACTGATCGGCACATTAGCGCCCTCCGGGCTCACCCGGATCGTGCCGATCCATCGCCCGTATCTGCTCAACCTGGACCGGCCGGCCCGGCCCG
>CAYSIU010000197.1:4232-5672 GCA_964431095.1 uncultured Chitinophaga sp.
TGTATTTCCTGGTGGGGATCCGAACAGAAATGGGTACAGTAAAAAGGAAAAACGGCCGCTTTTTCCGGGACCCACTTCAAGGTTTGTGTTTAACCCGGCATAATGAGTAATTCAGCATTGTTGGCCCCCTTGATCGCAAAACCATGAGGGATATCCCAATCCTGTTCAAGATTGGTAACATGGAAATACACCACATCTCCCAACTTCACACCTTCGATATTATCGGGAGTGAAATGGGAGCGGATAGCTGTCATGTACACATGTACGTCCTTGCCTTTGCGTTCTACCCGGGTGTGGTTATCCCCCAGTGCTGCATAAGGGTTCTTGTTCTCTTCGATCTTGAACACCTTCACACTGTTCTTCATGATGAGTTCAGCAGGAATAGCTTCCCCATAATGGGGTTCGCCGATGGTCGGAAAGTCGAGCAGCAATTTCATTTTATCTCCTTCGATGGAATACAGTTGAGCACTCTGTGCCAGTTCAGGGCCGGTCGGCAGATAGCGGTCTTTAGTGATCTTGTTATAGGCTATTACATACTTGCCCCAGGGTTTGCGGGTTGGACCACCGGGTACGCAGAGGTGACCGATCGAATAATAAGTAGGTACCCGGTCCAGCACTTTCAGGTCCTTCACGTTCCACTTCACGATTTCCGAGGAAACAAAGAAAGAAGTATAGGCGTTGCCGTTAGCATCGAATTCGGTATGCAGGGGGCCCAGTCCCGGCTTCTGTACCTCGCCATGCAGCACCGCTTCATATTTAAGCACCGGGATGCCATCGTATTCCCCGTCATAATTTTTTGCGGCGATCGCGGCCTGGATCTTTGTGAATGAAAATACGGGTATGGTGGCGGCCAGTTTACCGCTGCCTACGATGTATTCACCGGTGGGGTCAGTATCACAGCCATGCGGCGATTTGGGACAGGGCATGAAATACACCATGTCCGGACAGTCTTTAGGATCCAGCACCAGCACTTCATTCTCTATGGTGGAGGAAGCGGTATGCGTCACATCATCATATACATTGTGTGCATACCTGACCGCTTTCTTCACGCCTTTGCCTGCTTTGACATACTCTTCTGCTTTTTTCCAATTCACCGCCATGATAAAATCCTTGTCTTTCTGGGAAGCATTTACTTCCAGCAGGGTATAGGCTTTTTCGGAATTATAGCAGCTGAAGAAGAACCAACCATGCGATTTTCCCTTACCGGCACGTGACAGGTCGAAATTGACACCGGGTGTCAATATCTGGAAGGCAATATGCATATTGCCGGATACTTTATCCACAGAAATGAAGCTGACCGTGCCTTTAAAATTCTGTTTATAGGTATTGATCGGTACATCCTGTTTATCGCCAATGGGTACACTGAACCGCGTACCCGCCACCACATATTCGGAGTTCTCAGTAATGAAAGGGGAGGAGTGATTGCCGGCACTATTGGGG
>CAYSIU010000198.1:0-5639 GCA_964431095.1 uncultured Chitinophaga sp.
TAGCCGATATCAACGGGCTCCTGTAAATGATCGGGACATCAAAGCTCTTCATGTTGCAAAGATACGAAGCAGGATGGCGGATGCAGCCCGCCCTGCGGACTGTGTACTACCAACCGTAAACTCCCGACTCACAACCAATTCTTCTTATCTTCAATAAAACTTCGCGTTATGCGATGGGGTTTGCTGGTTGTTTCTCTTTTACTGCTGTCATGCTCCTGCAAACAGGTAAAGAAAAAAGGCGATTCAAACATGACCGATCAATTTAAAACCCTCCGGTGGGCACATTCTACCAATATTTACGAGGTCAACCTAAGGCAATACAGCCCCGAGGGTAGTTTTCATGCATTTGAACAGGCACTGCCCCGATTGAGGGAGATGGGAGTGGAAACGCTCTGGTTCATGCCCATTTATCCCATTGGCAAGGACCGGCGGAAAGGGATCATGGGGAGTTATTATTCCATTCGGGACTATACAGCCGTAAACGAAGAATATGGATCTGCTGAAGATCTCAAAGACCTGTTGAAGGAAGCGCACCGGCTTGGCTTTAAAATGATTTTTGATTGGGTGGCCAATCACTGCTCATGGGATAATGTATGGACCCAAACTCATCCGGACTATTTCGTTCGCGATAGCGCCGGTGGTTTTCTTCCGCCTTTTCCGGGTTGGGAAGATGTGATCAAGTTGAATTATGAGAATCACCAATTGCGGACAGCCATGATCGAAGCCATGCAATATTGGGTGAAAGAATTTGGTATCGATGGTTTTCGCTGTGATATGGCGCACCTCGTGCCGTTGGAGTTCTGGAAGGAGGCCCGTCGACAACTGGACGCGATCAAACCTTTATTCTGGCTGGGAGAATATGATGAGCTGGATCACCCTCAATATGGCGAAGCATTTGATGCCAGCTATTCCTGGACATGGATGCATGCGACAGAAGGTTTTTACAAAAAGAAATCACCCCTGGACTCACTCTGTACGGTAATAAAAAGATACGATGATCTCGGCGACCGTACCATGAGGATCTGGTTTACCAGTAACCATGATGAGAATAGCTGGAACGGGACAGAATACGAGAAATACGGGGATATGGCAAAAGCCCTCGCTGTATTCAGTGCCACATGGAACGGGATACCGATGGTTTATTCCGGCCAGGAGCTGCCCAATAAAAAAAGGATCCGTTTTTTTGACAAGGATACCATTCCATGGACCGGGAATAATGAATTACATGATTTTTATAAAACCCTTCTGGGTCTGCATTCCAACCACCCGGCCCTCCGTGCCGGTGACCCGGCTGTGCAGACTTTTCGTATCAAAACGAATGACCCGCAACATGTTTTTGCTTACCTGAGAAAGAACAATAGTAAAGAAGTACTGGTCGTACTCAACCTTTCCGGGCAGGATCATCTTCATTTTGATATCCTGGACGATAAAGTAACGGGTAGTTTTAAAAATGTCTTCTCAGGTGCCAGTAATGATTTTACCCGGGAAAAAAGCTTTGAAATGCAGGCATGGGAATACCTTCTTTATGAAAAATAAATAAGGTCACCCGACGGATGACCTTATCATTATTATTTGAATGTCCGGTGTTTTAATCCTCTAAATTCAAAGGGTACCTGTACGTGCCATCATAACCCGGATAAAAACCCTCCAGTTGCACAGATTGGCCCTGCAGGTTCCTGATCGCCTGTCCCAGTTCATCAATACTCGTGACATCTGTCCCGTTCACACTGGTGATGATGAACCCTTCCTGCATTCTTGTCTGGCTGAAAGCCCCACCTTGTTTTATTTTCTTTACGACCACTCCACCGGCCACTTCGTATTGCGTGGCTTTTTTCTTGTCGAGGGTCTCAAGATCAGCTCCTAAAATCTCCGTGAGGGTATTGGCATCGGCCACGTCAACTTTTCCGGCTGATTCTTTTAAAATAATAGAAGTTGAATACTCTTTTCCACTCCTGAAATAGGTAACAGGTACTTTGTCTCCCGGTTTAAAACTTGCCACCTGGGCACTCATTTCAAGACCTGTAGTGACGGGATATTCATTTATTCTTGTAATGATATCGCCTTTTTTAATACCGGCCTGAAACGCGGCACCATCCGTGGGAACGGAAAGCACATATACACCCTGTCCGTCCTGGACCCCGGATTGTTTCACTAATCTTTCATTCTCCGATTCGTTGGAAGGATAGCTGATACCGATAAAACCTCTTTTTACATCACCATACTGGATGAGATCATTGACGATCTTTTTCACAATATTGACCGGGATGGCAAATGAATAACCTGCATACGTACCGGTCGGGGCGTAAATCGCAGAGTTGATCCCGATTAACTGACCATCGGTATTGATCAGCGGACCCCCGCTGTTGCCCTGGTTCACCGCAGCATCTGTTTGTATAAATGATTCAATAGGAGTGTTGCTTTGACGACTGTTGACACCAATACTCCTGCCCTTTGCACTTATAATACCGGCGGTAACCGTGGTTTCCAGCGTAAGCGGGTAACCGATGGCAAGCACCCATTGTCCGAGTTTTACATTATCGGAATTGCCATAGAGCAAAAAGGGTAATCCTGTACCATCGATCTTCAGAACGGCAATATCGCTGCTGGCATCCTTGCCGATAACACGGGCTTTGTAGGTCTTTTTATTATGTAACGTTACGGTGATCTCATCGGCTATGCCCTCCGCACCATCGGAGATCACATGATTATTGGTGATGATATAACCATCTTCGCTGATAATGACACCGCTGCCTGAAGCTCTTTGTTCGGGTTGTATCTGCGGACCGAAATTGAAGAACTGGTCAAACCAGTCTTCCATGCTGTTATTCCGGTTTTTGGGTAATTGATTGCTTATCCTCTTCGCCGGGATCTTTGTTTTGATATGCACTACGGCCGGTACCGCTGCGCTGGCCGCTTTCGTGAAATCGACCGGTTCTCCACTCCCGGTTGCATTGTCAAAAAAACCGGCATAATTCACCGGCAGTTTTCCGTCGGCTGACTGAACAAGGACGGATCGTTTGGAACTTACCTTATTGTACACCATTACACTGCTTACTGCTGAGGCGGCACTTATGCCAATGATCAGCAACACTTGTTTCCATTTCATAGTTTAATTCAGAATTTAATGTTGAATTCTTTTCTTTTTTGCTCTACAAAGTAACGAAGAGACCCGGTTGCCTAACTGCCTCGCAACCAGTTTAACAAATCATTTACCGGGGTTTTCGTACTTCTTTCACACTGTAAAATTAATACGATTTACGATGAAATGTAATACCGGGTTTCGGGGATTTGCCAGAACGGTGTAGTATCCCGCTATAAACTGCCCAGGAATTCCAGGGTGTTTACCCCATCGGCATAATCGCTGATGGCAGGACGCTGAGCACGACCAAAAGGTATATGGCCTTTCCCCATGATGCACTGCAGATCGGTTTCTTTTTCCAGGGATCGTTCAAGAAGGGTCATTTCATTGTAAAACTCATAGTTCAATTGACTGATGGGGGAAAAGAGAGCCGTGTTTTCCACAAGCAGGATTGAACCGTTGGTCATGTAGTGTCTATTATTCAATAGATGAAGCGCCAGGTTATAATCATAGTTGTTCCTGTACCGGTGATGCTCAGAAAAATAGTTGTATTTTTTAAAGCTTTCCAGCAAGGGCACAAAATCATACCGGGCAGGGACATAGATCTTTGTTACGTTACGGCAACCCAGCCCAAAGTAGAGATGAACATCATTGGACAGTCCTTCCAATTCATCGGCAGTTTCATTGCCCGTGAGGATAGCAACGGAGGTTTTATTGCGTCTGATCATATGCGGATAGCGGCCAAAATAATAATCAAAATACCGGGATGAATTATTGCTGCCGGTAGCGATATAGGCATTGCATCCCCTCAGTATTTCCGAAAAACCTGTTATTTTTTTTGCTTCCGGGTCCCATTCTCCTGTTTTTTCCAGCAGGTGCCGGATCAGCGCCTGGTCTTTGGAAGAAGGTTTGACCAGTGACCGCTGTCCGCTGATAAAAACACAGAGCCAGTCGTGGAAGCCTACGAGGGGTATATTGCCGGCCATGACAATACCTATGAGACGGGGTTGCTGGATATTCTTCTGCGGAGTCTGTTGATGGTTTTGCAGTCCGAAAGTCCATTTTTCCAATATATCCCGCTGCAGGAACGAGCGGGCAATATTGTCAACTGCCAGGTCGATGAAAGCAGGAATGAACCAGGGGTTTTCCTGGAAAGCTTTTTCTTTAGCCTGCTGCCAGTCTTTGTCAGCCGACAACATATGATCACCCAGCCGGGACAATAAATCAATACGCTGTTGTAAATTCATCCGGGATGATTAAATTTGTGCAGATCGAACCACCTGTTTTCAGCTGCAAATTAGCGCATAGCGGTAATGAAAAAGTAAGGGAGAGGGGGGAGGATCATAAACTATTCAACCCATAAAAATAATTTCGAACCTGATAAATAAACAGATATGGCTATAAAGATCACCGAAGAATGTATCAATTGCGGGGCCTGCGAACCCGAATGTCCGAATAATGCTATTTATGAAGGCGGCGTGGAATGGGCTATCGCAGATGGCACTACTGTAAAAGGTCCTTTTACCCTGCTCGATGGAACCGTAGTGGATGCCGAGCAAAAAAATGCACCCCTCGCTACAGATATTTATTATATCACCCCCAATAAATGCACGGAATGCCAGGGTTTTCATGAAGAGCCCCAATGTGCAGCTGTTTGCCCTGTGGATTGCTGTGTACCCGATGAAATGTACAAGGAGACTGTCGAAGAGCTGATGGCGAAAAAAGGAAAGATGCATATTTGATATAACCTGTGCTGTGGATGTGCATAAATTTTCTATTGGCTCATATAGTATATGGAATAAGTTTTGTTACCTTACCAGTAATATAATCTCAATATATAGCAGCACCAGCTGCCTAAGGAGTGACGGGTGATATTTCCCGTCGTAAAAAGGTGAAGGAGAAACGGCCTTCACCTTTCTTATGTATGCAAATGCCCCTCCCGATAGCTATCGGGGCCCTAAAGGGGAGGATGCTTAACGGGAGAATTCTTAAAAGAAGAAATGCATAAGATTCACAAATATTTATCTACCCTTGAAAATTGTGAAGGTTTTTTAAACTTCACCCGCCTGAATTGCCCATCTTGATTTTTTCTGCAATATTTGCAGCAGCAAACCCACTCCAACACAACGATGAAGAAGAACATTGCGCTGGTGACCGGCGGTTTTTCAGGCGAGGCAGTAATATCCTATAAAAGCGCAGTTACGATCAATAGCCATCTCGACCGGGACCATTTTAATGTGTATTTGATCGACATCAACCCGCAGGGCTGGTTTCATGAATTGCCAGGCGGGGAAAAAACGGAGGTGGATAAAAACGATTTTTCACTTACCATCCGTGGTCAGAAAATAAAATTTGACGCTGTATTCATTGGTATGCATGGTACCCCGGGGGAAGACGGTAAACTGCAGGGTTATTTTGATACGCTCGGGATTCGCTACACGGGCTGTGATGCAGCCACATCGGCCATTACTTTTAATAAACGATACGCAGTGGCCGTTGCGGGTATGGCAGGCATCGAAGTCGCAAAATCAGTGCTCCTGGTCAAAAATGGTTTTACAAA